>CAIOSS010000052.1 GCA_903860995.1 uncultured delta proteobacterium
GGAATCCGGCTGGATGACATGCCCGTCGCCGATGTGCCGGACTTCGATGGAGGCACGGACGTCGGCGTCGAGGTGGGAGCGGACGCGCACGCGGACGTCGGGCTTCCGGAGGCCCTGCCTGGCAAACCGGATGTCCCGGAGCGGGATGCATCGCCAGACGCGGGCCCGATGGACGCGGGCCCGATGGACGCGGGCCCGTTGGACACCGGTCCTCGCGACGCGGGCCCCTTGGACACGGGTCCTCGCGACACGGGCCCCTTGGACGCGGGTCCGCCGGACACCGGCCCGCTCGATACCGGCCCGCTCGATACGGGCCCACCCGACATTGGCGTCGACATCCCGGCGATCCCCGACACGGGCCCGCCGGACTCGGGCACCACGACGATCACGACGTTCCGCGAAGCCTGCGTCACCACCGGGGCCGCAGCGATCAACGGCTTCGGCCGTTACGTGATCATCGGGTCGACTGCGGGCCGGACGGATGATCACCAGCCGACCTGCACCGACCGGAGGAACCCCGATGTCGGCTACCTCGTGAACATCACGGCCTTCAGCCGGCTCACGTGGCTCGCGCGCCCGACGGCGTCACTGTTCGCGCCAGTCGTGACGCTCACCCAGACCTGCGGCGAGCAGGACTCCAAGTTCACCAACGAAGTCGCCTGCGCGACCAACCGCGGCTCGGCGGGCGCCGCGCGGGGCGGCACCGTCGACCTGCCCGCCGGGGTCTACTACCTCTCCGTCGACGGAGACCTCGAGGGTTCTTCCGCCGAGTCCGGGCCCTTCGAGCTGACGGTGACCGTGGCCCCGTCCGAGCCTGCGCCCAACTACAGCGTCGAGGCCCTGACCGACACCACCTGCCCCACCGTCCCGGCTTCGACCGTGAGCATTGAGGACGCCGACGATGCCGTGTCCGGCATCCAGGGCCTCGGCTTCGAGTTCAACTTCTTCGGCCGCGACTTCAACCGCCTCGCGTTCTACACCAACGGCTTCTTCTCGTTCATCGCAGACGAGCCCACCCCCTGGTCCGCGCGCCCCTCCTGGCGCAACCACAGCATCGTTTTCGACGGGCAGCCGCGCGGCGTGGTCGCCGCCTTCTGGGATGATCTCCGCGTCGACAACGCCACCGGCAGCGGCGTGTACTTCTGGCTCGATGGCACCGCGCCCGACCGGGTCGCCCACGTCTACTGGCGCAACGCCAGCTTCTTCTGGGAGGGCAGCACCCGCATCTCCGTCGAGGCGCGACTCTACCAGAGCACCAACGTGATCGAGTTCCGCTACTGCGGCGAGAGTCGCAACAACTCGTACTCGCGCGGCGGCAGCGCGACCATCGGCGTGGAGTCCTACGACCAGTCCCTCGGACGCCTCATCGCCCTCAACCAGGTGGGCACCGTGGCCCCCAACACCGGCTACCGCTTCACCCCTCAATGACCCTCCCCGATGCCGTGTTCACGCCCATCGGGGTCGTGCGCACGCCCTTCTCCGAGCGCCGCGAGGCGCCGCGGCAGCCGTACGCCGCGGGCGAGGCGCCCGGCACCATCGAGCTCCTCCCGGGCCACCGCTACGAGGACGCCCTCCGCGACCTCGACCAATGGACCCACCTCTGGCTGGTGTACTGCTTCCACCTCAACCGCACCTGGCGGCCGACGGTGCTCCCGCCGCGCAGCCGCCACGGTCGCCGCGGGGTGTTCTCGACGCGCTCGCCCCACCGCCCCAACCCCATCGGGCTCTCGGTGCTCCGCATCGTGGGCGTCGCCGGTCTGCGCGTCGAGGTGCTCGGCGTCGACATGATCGACCAGAGCCCCGTGCTCGACATCAAGCCCTACGTCCCCTTCGCCGACGCCGTCCC
>CAIOSS010000053.1 GCA_903860995.1 uncultured delta proteobacterium
AAACAAACAGCGTTCATCTATCTCCGCAGCCGCACGGCGGCGAGCGGGGGGGGGGCTCGCCCCCCCCCGCAGCGGCGGCCGCGTCGGCTTCGGCGGCGGCGGGGCGGCGGGCGGCTCAGAGGAGGCGGTCGCCGGCGAGGGTCTTTGTGCCGCGCTTGCGGAGGGTGGGGTCGAGGATCTGCTTGCGGAGGCGCATCGTGGTGGGCGTCACCTCCACCATCTCGTCGGGCATCATGTAGGGGATCATCTCCTCGAGGGAGAACTGGCGGGGCGGGACGAGGAACACCTTCTCGTCGGCGCCCGCCGCGCGGATGTTGGTCAGCTGCTTCGCCTCCACGCAGTTGACCTCGAGGTCGTTCTCCCGCGAGTGCTCCCCGATGATCATCCCGGGGTACACCTCCACCCCGGGGTCGACAAACAGCTCCCCGCGCGGCTGCAGCTTCCCGAGCGAGTACGACGTGCTCACCCCCGACCGCATCGACACGAGCACCCCCTTGCGAATGTTCTCCAGGTCCCCCTTGTACGGCTCGTACGCCTTGAAGGCCCGCGTGAGGATGCCCGTCCCCTTGGTGTCGGTGAAGAAGATGGACCGGTACCCCAGCAGCCCCCGCGTCGGGCACTCGAGCGTGATGCGCGTGCGCCCGCCCTCCGCCGCCGGCCGCATGTCGAGCATGATGGCCTTGCGCTCCGACAGCTTGTTGATCACCGACCCGCTGAACTCGTCGTCCACCTCCACCACCACCTCCTCAATCGGCTCCAGCCGGCCGCCGTCGGGGCCGCGCTTGAAGAGCACCTGCGGCGGGCACACGCCCAGCTCGAACCCCTCGCGCCGCATGTTCTCCACGAGGATGCCCAGCTGCAGCTCCCCGCGGCCCATCACGTCGTACGCCTCCGACCGGTCCGGCGAGGGCTTCACGCTAATCGCCACGTTGTTCTCGCACTCCGACATGAGCCGCTCGCGGATCATCTGCGACGTGAGCTTCGTCGACGTCTTGTCCTTGCCCGCCAGCGGCGAGTCGTTGGGGCAGAACGTCATGGCGAGCGTCGGCGGGTCGATGGCCAGCGACGGGAGCGCCTCGAGCACCGTCGGCGTCGCAATCGTGTGCGACACCGTCGCCTTGGCGAGCCCCGCCACCTGCACAATGTCCCCCGCGCGGCCCACCTTGAGCTCCACCTTGCCCGTGCCCTTGCGCGAGAGCAGCTTCGTCACGCGGCCGCCCTCCACCTTGTTCCCCTCCTTGTCGAGCGCGTGGATCGCGTCGCCGAGCTTGACCGCGCCCGACGCGATGCGGCCCGTGCAGATGCGCCCGAGGAAGGCGTCGTACTCAATCATCGACACCACCATCGAAAACTCCGCCCGGTCCAGCACCTTGGGCTTGGGCACCGACCCCACAATGGTGTCGAGCAGCGCCGCCATGTCGTCGGGCCGCTGCGCCGTCGGCCACGCCAGGCTCGACCACCCGTCCCGCCCCGAGGCGAAGACCGTCTTGTACTCGAGCTGCTCGTCCGTCGCCCCCAGGTTGCACATGAGGTCGAACACCTCCGTCTCCACGTC
>CAIOSS010000054.1 GCA_903860995.1 uncultured delta proteobacterium
GGCGCGGGCGCCGGCGGCGGGCGGTAGACGTAGGGCGGCGGCGGCGGGCCGAAGCCCTGCGGCGGGGGCTGCCACTGCGCCGGCGGCTGCCACCCTGGCGGGGTCTGGATCGCGGCGGTGCGCATCGAGCGCACCTGGCTGCTCGCGCCGCAGTAGCTGCACTGGGCCAGGCGCTGGCCCTCGACCACCGAGAGCGGGGCGCCGCACTTCTGACATTCGACGATCACGGGCGCGATGCTAACCCCCGCGCGGGCAATTTGTCGGCCTCGGGGCGTAGCGTGACGCGGCCGAGCACGAGGCGCTTGTAGAGGTGCACCACGGTCACCAGGAGGGCGAAGACGAGCGGGCCGAGCAGGAGGCCGATGAAGCCGAAGGCCTGGAGGCCGCCGATGATGGCGAAGAAGAGCACCAGGGCGGAGAGCTTGGTGCCGCCGCTCATGACCAGCGGGCGCACCACGTTGTCGATGAGCGACACCACCACGACGCCCCAGAGGAGCATCACGATGGGCTTCCACATCGGCCCGCCGTGGCCGGCGCGGAAGAAGAGGTACGCCGTCGCAGGCGCCCACACGATGGTCGGGCCCACCAGGGGGATGAGCGCGAAGAGGGAGGCCACCACGCCCCAGAAGAGGGCGCTCGGGACGCCGGTGATCCAGAGGCCCACGGCGGTGGCGACGCCCTGCGAGAGGGAGGTGACCAGCTGGCCGCGGAAGGTGCTGTCGATCACGTCGCGGAAGGTGGCGGCGATCTCGCGGTTGGACGACGCGGGCAGCGGCGAGAGGGACGAGACCTCCTCGGTGAGCCGGTCGCCCTCGATGTAGAAATAGAAGGTCACGAGGAGCATCGCGAGGAAGCCGAAGGCCACGTTGGCGATGCCGCCGATGAGGCGCCCGCCGGAGGCGGCCACGAGGCCGGGCAGGCCGCGCACGGCCCCGAGGATGATCTGCTGCGGGTTGATGGAGGCGGCGGTGACGCCCGGGACGTTGCGCTGCACGACGCCCAGGAGGCGCACCACCCGCGGGTCGGAGTTGAGCCCGCGGAGGTCGACGTCGCGCAGGGCCTCGACCAGCGACGACGCCTGCTGGAAGAGCAGCAGGGACATCAGCACCAGCGGGACGATCACCAGCAGGATGATGCCCAGGAGCATGATGGCGGCGGCGAGCTCGCGGCGGTTCTTGAGGCGCGCGCAGAGGCGGACGTAGGGCTTGTGGGTGACCGAGACGATCATCCCCGCGAAGAGGATGGGCGCGAAGTAGGGCATCAGGATGCGCCCCACGGTGGCGAGGATGACCCCGGCGAAGAGCGCGAAGGCGCTGAGCGCGAGCACCCGGTGCTCGACCGGCCGCGGCGGGATGGAGACGCGCTCGTCGAAGGGAACGATGGACTTCACGGGAGGTGCTTGTAGAGCGCCCCGACCGGGGTGACGAGCCCCTACGGGTCGGCCGTGGCGCCTTCGCAACGCACGGCGTGTCCACCAGGAGCGAAGCCCTCGTCCCCTGCCCTGCGTGCCACCGTCACCTCCGCGCGAGCGAGCCCGCGTGCCCCGGTACGACCCCGGAGCGCCCGGTCATGGCCGCAGTCACCGGCCGCGTCGATCGGGCTCACACCAGGGGCCGACGCTCGCCGTGGTCGTCGAGCAGCTCGCGCTCGGGCCAGCGCACCGCCGCGAGCCGCGTGCGCCACGGCGCCGAGGCACCGAGCTCGCGCTCCTTGTAGCGGGCCCCGACGCTGAAGTCGGTGCAGAACGCGTTGCGCCGCCGGCCCACCCACGCGTTGGGCGCGGCGCCGGTGAAGAGGTCGGGCTCGCCCTTGGAGTAGCTGCCGCGCGCGCCCGGATCCATCCAGCGCCAGTAGTGGCCGTAGAGCACCGGCGTCGGGTCGTCGTAGTGGTCCCACCAGCGCACCCGGTCGGTCATGCGCCAGCTGCCGCCCGCGAAGTACGGCCGCTCGGCCAGGGTCTCCAGGCCCGAGGTGATCACCCGCATCGGGTTGCCCCGCTGCCAGAGCGCGTCGCTGCGACCCACCGCCTCCAGCAGCGGGAGCGCCTCGTCGCGCGCCTTCAGCCGCTCTCCGTAGCGGTGCATCTCCAGGGCCCGCGCGGACTCCAGCGCCGCGAGCTCGGCCTGCAGCTCGGGCGGACCCGGGTCGTCGCGGTGGATGCGCTCGGGCGACCAGCGGCCGAGCTCGCCCGCGAGGCGCGCGAGCGAGGCGTCGTCCCACACCGCGTGCACCACCCGGAGGTCGTCGCGGGAGAGCGCCACGGGCAGCTCGCGGAGGAAGGCCAGCACCCCGGCGCGCTCCCCCGGCGGGAGCCCCCGCGAGGCCGTGAACTCGCCCCGCGCCCGGTCGTGGTCGCCCTCGAAGAACCACCCGTTGCCGTGCTTCGGCACCTCGCGCAGCAGGTTGAGCTCGTGGTTGCCCAGGACCACCTGCGCCCGCCCCTCCCCCACCATCCTGCGGGCCAGCGCGAGCACCCCAGGGCTGTCGGGCCCGCGGTCGCAGAGGTCGCCGAGGAACACCAGCCGGCGCCCCTCCGGGTGCCCGCCGACCGGATCGTAGCCGAGGCCCCGCATCAGGGCGTGCAGCGCGTCGAGCTCACCATGGACGTCTCCCACGACGTCGATCGGTCCGTCGAAGAGGCCTTGGAGGTAGGGGCTCGTCCGGTGGGTCATCGCGGGGGGTCTTCGTTCGGGTGCTACCACACCCGACGCCCGCGGGCGCCCGGCTGCTGGAATGGCGCCTCCAGGGAGACGACGCCGGGCCCGGTGCTCCTGCGCCTTGCCCTCACCCGAGCGGGCGAGCGCGGGGCCGATCACGCCGACCACGGACCCCAGGGGTCAGCCCCTCAGCGCCTTCACCGCCCACGGCCGGGTCATCGCCACCAGCGCCCGCTCGGCCCAGCGCGCCGCGGCGCCCGGACCCGTCGCCTCCAGCACCTCGAAGCCCCCGGTGCCGCCATCCCTCAGGGCCGCGTCGAGGGCGTCGAGCCGGGCCGTCACCGCGGCCTCGTGCGCCGCGCGCGCCGCCGTCACGTCCTTCGTCCAGGGCAGCGCCTGCCCGATGGACATCAGCAGCTCCGGGCGCTCATCGCCGCGGTGCTCATAACGGAGCCCGATGGGGACCGTCACGCACCTCGCCACCCGCGCCACCTCCGCGCTCCCCGCGCGGAAGCCCAGCGGGCGCTCGGTGACCGGGCGCTCTCGCCCCTGCGGAAACACCCACACCATCCGGCCCGGCGCGTTGAGCAGCCGCGCGGCGTAGCGCATCGCCCCGGCGCCGTCCGAGGGGTTGGCGAGGTCGACCCCGAAGGCCCCCACCATCGCGAAGAAGGGCAGCCGCAGGAGGTTGCCGGCGTCCATCATCGCGTGGCCGTCGCAGCGCAGCGTGTGCTCGGTGAGGTAGAGCACCACCAGCGGGTCCCACCACGAGGTGTGGTTGCTCACGATGAGCACCGGGCCCGCCGCGAGGGCGGCCCGCAGGTGGTCGAGGCCCTCGGCGCGCACCGCCGAGAAGCACTGCCGCAGCCGACCGCGCGCGTGCCGCGAGAACCACCACCGGAAGAGCCGATGTTTGCGCGCGGGGATCACCTCACGCCGCGCCCTTCGCCACCCAGCGCCCGCAGCACCCCGGCGCCCCACCGGCCGACCCCTCCGACGCCCAGCACCCGGAACACCCACCCGTACACCTCCGGCCGCCGCCGCGAGGTCGAGTGCAAGAAGCGCATGAACTCCGCGCCCGACATCTCGTCGCGCAACAAGCGCCCGTAGGCCTCGTCGCCCATCGTGTGCAGCGTGCCGAAGGCCGCGTCGAGCAGCCCGTTGAGCGCGCCCGCCTGCGTCGGGTCCGTCGGGGGCGACGCGATCATGTGGGCGAGCGCCCCGGTGCCGCGGTGCAGCGGCGTGTCGTGCACCACCGGGTCGGGCGCCGGGGCCTCCGCGTCGAGGGCGGCCATCACCCGCGCGCTCGCCGCCGACACCGAGCGCAGCGTCGCGCCGAATCCGCAGTAGGTGAGCGGCGAGTGCCGGGCCGCCGCGTCGCCCACCAGCACGATGCGCGGCGACGGCGGTCGCGGCGCGGCGCTCAGCCGCGACCACCCGGGGATGTACCCGAAGGTCGGCCGCTCGAGCTGGGCCGCGCCCCGCTTGTAGCGCGGCAGCGTGGCGAAGAAGCGGGCGTAGAGGTCGACCAGCGAGCCGTCGCCCACCCGCTCGCGCTTGTCGTAATAGAAGAGGTACACGGTGGTCTCGCCCGCCCGGCCGGGAAAGCCCTCCCAGATGTGCTGACGGCCCGCCTCCACGCCCTCCGTCGTCACCAAGATCTCCCCCACCGCGGGGTCGATCTCGTCGGCAGCGTCGCCCTCCGCGAGGCCCGTGAGCACGCCGCCCACCGTCGGGCAGATCAGGTCCGCCGTGGCCGACGGGCTCGCCGCGCCGCGGGCGTCGATCATCACCCGCGCCACCACCTCCGAGGCCGCGCCGCCCCGGTCGACGAAGCGCAGCGCGATCGAGCGCTCGCCCGACGCGTGCCCCGTGAGCGCCCACCCGTCGTGGAACACCACCCCGAGCGACTCCGCCCGCCGGCGCACCAGCGCCAGGAGCGCGCCCGCGTCCACCGAGCGGTCGAGCACGCCCGTGACAGGGTATGTCCCACCGCCATGCCAGCGGCAGAAGCCCTCGCGGTAGCGCGCGACGACGAGCCCCGCGAGCTCATCGGCGGTGATCACCCCCATGGCGACGAGGGCGTCGAGCTCGCGCGCCGAGGCGTTCCACTCGCGGTGGGTGGCGCCTGCGCGGCCGCGGTCGAAGACGTGCACCCGCGCGCCGAGCGCGGCGAGCACCGGGGCGTAGAGCAGCGAGAGGCCCGCCCCCACGAGGGCGACGTCGCAGTCGGTGGGGTCGTCGCGGCCGGGGGCGCGGGCCGGGGGGCGGTCGTCCGCGGGGGGATGGCTGCGGGTGGCGTCGAGGTGCGCGAGCCGCTCGAGCAGCTCGGGGCCCGCGGCCTCGCGGACCCGCGCGCGGGCTTCATCGGGGGTCATCGGAGGTCTCCCTCACGACGCGTGACCTCACCCCC
>CAIOSS010000055.1 GCA_903860995.1 uncultured delta proteobacterium
CAAGGGAATGCGAATGAGGCCATCGGGTGCGGTCATGGCACGGCTGGTGAGGCCCGTATGCGTGCCCTTGATGTCGAAGCACGAGGAGTTCGCCGTCCTCGAGGTCCGGTGATTCGTCGGCAGGTCCGAAGCCCGCCTCGGCGCGGCGGGCGTCGTTGACGGCATCGAGCGCGGCCATCGACGCCGGCGTCGGCGGCCACGGGAGGTCGTGCTCCTCGGCGCAGCACCGCGCCGACGCCTCGACCAGTGGGTCCAGCGCGGGTCTGCCGTGGCCGTCGTCGGCGTAGCCGGACGGACGTCCGACGGAGGGGGCGCGCGCGTCGCCGACGATCGTGGTGCATTCGATGCCGCGATCGCTCAGCCAGCGCAGCAGCGTGTCGGGCGGCTCTTCGACGGTCACGAGCTCAAGCGACGCGGGCTGCCCCGGCCCGACCTGATCGGCGGCGCGACGCAGGTACGTCGTGAACTTGATGATCGCCTGGAGGGTGAGCAGCGCCTCGTCCTCGGGGAGCCAGCCGCGGTGGTTCACGGCGATAAAGCGCCGGGCCAGGGGCGGGTCATCGCCGCTCTCGACGATGAGGTCGATGTGATGAAACGCGTCGAGGCTCATGGCCCGCGAGGGTAGCGCGATGCCTCGCCTCGCGGGCTCATCGCGCGCCTGATCCCCGCGCCGCGGCGCGCGCACACGGTCCGCATCGTGAGCGTGATCATCGAATCGGGCGGTTCGGGCCCGCGGGTCGGATGGCGCAGCGGATCACCGCCGACCATGGAACGTCGGTGGGGCGCTCGGGCTTCTGTGATAATTGGCCCCATGCGCTGGTACCTACGCGGGCTGTTGCTAACGGGTCTCGTGTCTGCAGGCTGTGACGCGGGCGGGCCGCCCCTGGAGTACCAGGAGGCGGTCGATGCGGGCCCGACCACCGACTCGGGTCGCCCTCTCGACGCGCGCGCGGCGACGGACGCGCCTCGCCCCGCGGACCTCGCCGCGACGCCCGACCGACCTGGCGCCGACGCGCCGGCCGACGTGATCAGCCGGTACGACGTTCCGGCCGCGCCCGACGCGCCGACGTGCGACGCCGGGGGCGCATGCGCCCCCAGGCCCGACGGCTGCGTCGGGCGTGACACCTGCGGTGACGGCCTGGACAACAACTGCGACGGGCGGGTGGACGAGACCTGCCCGTGCATCCCGGGCACCGTGCAACGATGCTTCCTCGGGCCGCCTGGCCGCCGCGGACTGGGCGCGTGCAGCGACGGCAACCAGACGTGCGTGGGCCTCGGGGAGTTCGGCACCTGGAGCGAGTGCGCCGGGGGCATCTCCCCGTCCGCCGAGACCTGTGACGGGGCCGACAACAACTGCGACGGCTGCGCGGACGATGGACTGTGCTGTCGGCCCGCCGGGACGTGCCCGTCGGCCGGTGATCCCCGGGTGCCGACCGGACGACCGTTCGCGCCGTACACGCTACGCGGCGCGACATTCTTTCCTGGGCCGGCGCGCGCCTGGCGATGGCGCGTCGTGGGCGGCCCGTGCGATCAGCTCATCTACGCCACGCGGTCGCGGGTCTCGTACCGCCTCGGCGGCGCGACGGCTGCCGATCCGCGGGTGAGCGAGGCCGACACCCTCGACTTCAACCCGACGCTCTCGGGTGACTACACCGTCACGCTCACCGTAACCGCCATGGACGGCGCGGTCTTCGAGTGCACCTTCGTTGTTTCCGTGCGGGCCCCGGGCCTCCGGGTCGAGCTCTGCTGGGATCGCACGGGCAACCCCCGGGCGACGACCGGCGTCGTCGGCGGCGACGTCGACCTCTGGCTCCACAGCCCGCGCGGCACGGGCACCTGGGGCTTCCCGCCGGGCTTCGAGCGCGACGAGACCTGCGGTCCGTACAATTGCTTCAACCGCGACGCGGACATCCCTCCGATCTTCCTGCCGTCGCGCCCCAACTGGGGCTACGCGGCCACGGCGGGCGGCGGGTGCCGCACGCCCGAGGGCGGCGCGTGTCGTAACCCGCGGCTCGACCTCGACAACAACGGCCTCAACGACGCGACCCACAGCGACGTCGATCCAGAGAACGTCAACGTCGACAACCCCCGCGACGGCGACGAGTTTCGCATCGCGGCGTACTACTGGCGCGGCAGCGTCCCCGTGCAGCCGATGGTCAACATCTACTGCGGTGGCTCGCTCCGGGCGACCTTCGGCGGCGCCGTCGTGGGAGGCACCCTGTACGGGTCGTCGCCGGTGGCGGGCTTCACCGGCGGACGCGGGGGATTCGATACGTCGTCGTCGTTCTGGCGCGTGGCCGACGTCCGAATGCGGGACGCCGGCACGGGGTGCGATGTGGTGCCGCTGGTCCCCACCGCGGCGACGAGCGGCGCGTGCGTGCAGACCGGCACCGACCGCACGTTCAACGGACCGTGCCGTCGCCGGCTGCCATGAGCCGGCGCGGACGTCGGCGCGGCCGCTGACGGGCCTCCGGCGACCTCCGCGCCCGGTCCGTGGGCCACGGCCTGGACCGACCCCGCCGCCGTCGCCGCGTTCGTCACGAGCTGCACCGCCCACCCGCCGCCGCCCGAGGACCGCGAAGAGTCGGAGACCGACGTGCTGTCGTGCACCCCCGTCGCGCAGCAGTCGTGCACCTACGACCCTTGCCACGACAACGTCGACCGACC
>CAIOSS010000056.1 GCA_903860995.1 uncultured delta proteobacterium
CGGTCGGCGACGCTCTTCAGGGTCTGCACGTTGGGGCGGAGCAGGCCCCGCTCCAGGTCGGAGAGGTGGCCCTTGCTGATGGAGCCGCTCTCGTAGGCGAGCTTCTCCAGGGTCATCCCCCGCTCGGCGCGCAGGGCCCGCACCCGGCGCCCGACGGCCTCCGAGAGCGGATCTGGATCGACCCGCCGTGGCATCGGATCGGATGGTAGGGAGCACGCCCCGGGACGTAGTACGTCACGACGAACCATCGGTGTGCAGTCCAAACCGCGTTGACCTGCGGACAAGTGAAGCGGTACAGGTTCGTCACGACGAACCTCTTGGTCGGTGGAGGGGCTCCGGGCGTGGCGAGTGTGGGGCGAGAACCCGAGACGGAGGCGGTGTCGTTCTCGGGGCACGAGAGCTTCCCGCTTCGTTATGGCTGGCCGAAGAAGTGCGTCGACGCGCTGACGAAGAGCCCCGACATCTTCGCCCTCGACGAGGCCATGGTCGCGCTGGGCGTCGGCAAGAACATGGTCAAGGCCATCCGCCACTGGGGCCTCACGACGCGCGTCATCGAGCCCGACCCCGACGGCCGAGGCCGCGCGCTGCGCGTGTCCCCCATCGGCGAGCTGATCTTCGGCGAGCAGGGCGCCGACCCCTACCTCGAAGACCCGCGCACCCTCTGGCTGCTGCACTGGTTGATCAGCACGCACCGCGAGAAGGCCACCACCTGGAGCTGGGCCTTCGGATCGTGGAACCGCCAGGCCTTTTCCCGCGACGAGCTGCTGCGCGACCTCCAGGGCACCGGGCTCCCGCCGCGCACCACGGCGACCACCCTCGCCCGTGACGTCGAGGTGTTCCTGCGCACCTATGTCCCCGCGCGGGCGACCCGCTCCATGGCAGTGGAAGACACCCTCGACTGCCCCCTCGTCGAGCTGCACCTCCTGCGAGAAGATCCCACCGAGCGGCGCTATGAGTTCGTGCGCGGGCCGAAGCCCTCGCTCGACAACGCCACGCTCGGCTTCGCGCTCCTGGAGTTCTGGGGCCGCGTCGCCCCGGAGCGCGACTCGCTGAGCTTCGACGAGATCCTGCGGCACCCGGGCTCGCCGGGCCGGGTGTTCAAGCTCGACGACGACTCCCTCATCGCGCGCTTCGAAGACGTCGCGCGGTGGTCCCACAAGGCCCTGCTCCACGACGACACCGCGGGCGTTCGCCAGCTCCTGCGCCGCAAGCGGGTCGACCCCATGGACTGGCTGCGCCGCGAGCTCACCCCCGCGAGGACCTCGTGACGCGCCTCGCCGATCTCTTCGCGGTGCGCCGGCGCTTCTTCCGCTCGGTGCACCTCGCGACCGACGCGCAGCGCCCCGACGCCAGCGAGGGATACCTCCTCACGCCCCTCGGAAAGGCGACGCTCGGGCGCGTGCTCGACGGCCTCGCCAACGGTCGCACCGAGCGCGCGTGGACCCTCACCGGCCCCTACGGCGTCGGCAAGTCGGCCTTCGTGGTGATGCTCGCCCAGCTCCTCTGCGCGGGCTCCGCCGCCGCGACCACCGCCGCGCTGCGCGAGCTCCACGCAAGCGATCGCCCGCTAGAGCGCCGCTTCCAGCAGCTCCGCGGCGCCCACATCGGGCTCTGCCCGGTGCTCGTCAGCGGCACCTACGGCCCGCTGCTCCCGTCGCTCCTCGACGCGGCCGAGCGCTCGATCAAGGAGATGTTTCGCGCCAACGCGCGGCAGCAGAGCCTGCTGCGCGAGCTGCACTCCCTGCGCGCCAGCCGTGGGAAGGTCACCGAGCTGCACCGCCGGGTGGTGAAGCTCTTCGGCGACCTCGCGGAGTACGTCTGCCAACAGCGGGGCGGCGGGGTGCTCCTGGTCATCGACGAGCTCGGCAAGTGCCTGGAGTACGCCGCCCGCGGGCCCGAGCGCGCCGACGAGGTCTTCCTGCTGCAAGAGCTCGCCGAGGCGGCGTCGCGCAGCGGGTCGCGCCCGGTGGTGCTCATCACCCTGCTGCACCAGGCCTTCGACCGCTACGCCAAGGACCTCGCGGCCGAGACCCGCGCCGAGTGGGTCAAGGTGCAGGGGCGCTTCGCCGACGTGGCCTTCCTCGACGCGCCGGGGGAGCTCCTGCGGCTCGCGGCGCGCTCCATCCAGCGGCGCGAGGGCCTCCCCGCGCAGCGCTACCGGGCCTACGACGCGCTCGCCATCGAGGCCGTCTCGATGGGCCTCGTGCCCGCCGACCAGCAGTCGACGCTGCGTCACCTCGCGCCGCTGCACCCCACGGTCGCCCTGCTGCTCCCGTCGCTCTGCCGCGGGCCCCTCGCGCAGAACGAGCGCTCGCTCTTCGGCTTCCTCACGTCCACCGCCGACGGGGCCTTCGGGGCCTTCCTCGACGCGGCGGTCGAGGGCCGCGACGCCGCGCCCACGTACACCCTCGACCTGCTCTACGACTTCATCGCCGCGACCCTCGGGCCCGCGCAGTACACCCACGCGGCCGGTCGGCGCTGGGCGGCCATCGACGAGGCCATCGCCCGGCTCCCTGCGGGAGAGCCCGCGCTCTCGGCGATGATCATCAAGTCCGTCGGCCTCCTCGGGCTGCTCGGGTCGCGCTCGGTGCGCGCGTCGCGTGAGCTGCTGTGCTTCGCGCTGCGGCCGCGCGCCGGCTCGGAGGGCGCCATCGACGAGGCGCTCGAGCGGCTGACGGCCTCGTCGCAGGTGGTGTTCCGCAGGCACAGCGACGCCTTCGCGCTCTGGGAGGGCAGCGACATCGACCTCGACGCCCACTTCGACGACGCCCGCCGGAAGAGCCCCGGCGTCGAGGAGATCGCGTCGCTGCTCGGCGAGCGCATGGTGCTCCGCCCGTGGGTGGCGCGGCGGCACTTCATCGAGACCGGCACCCTGCGCTACTTCGACGTCACCCTCGGCACGCCCGCGGGCGCCGCGAGCAGCGCCGAGGCCGCGCTCGACGGGGCCGACGGGCGCATCGTGTACCTGCTGCCCGACGGCGGGGAGTCGCACGACGACCTGCTCCGCGCGGCCACCGGGGCGGCGCGGCGCACCGAGCTGGTCTTCGGCGTGCCCCGCGAGGGGCGGGCGCTGCTCACGGGCGTCCACGACTGGTGCGCGTGGGAGTCGGTGCGCAGCAACGTCGGCGCGCTCGCGAGCGACCCCGTCGCGCGGCGCGAGCTCTCCGCGCGCATCCACTTCGCCACCGACCGGCTCGACGCCGCGGTGCAGTCCTGCTTCGGCCTGGTCGACGGCTCGCGGGTCGCGTGGGTGCACGACGGCGCGACCACGGCGTGGAGCGGCGCGCGCGCGCTCTCGTCGGCGTTGTCCGCGGTATGCGACCAGTCGTTCTCCGAGGCGCCGCTGGTGCGCAACGAGCTGCTCAACCGTCGCTCGCTCTCGTCCGCGGCGGCGGCGGCGCGGCGGTCGCTGCTCGACGCGATGATCGCGCAGGGTGACGTTGCCCGGCTCGGCATCGAGGGGACGCCGCCGGAGTACAGCATGTACGCGTCGCTCCTGGCGGCCGGGGGGCTGCACCGCGAGCGCGACGGCCGGTGGGGCTTCGGCCCGCCGCCCGCGAAGGATGCGCTGCGCCTCGCACCGGCGTGGCGGCGCATCGAGGGCTTCCTCGACGGCACCGAGGTCGAGGCGCGACCGCTGCGAAGCCTCTTCGATGAGCTCGCCCAGCGGCCCATCGGGCTGCGCGAAGGACCGATGCCGGTGCTCTTCTTCGCGGTGGTGCTCTCGACGCCCGGGGAGGTCGCGCTCTTCGAGGACGGGAGCTTCGTGCCCGAGATCACCGGCGCCGTCGTGGAGCGTCTGCTGCGGCGCATCGACCACTTCGCCGTGGCGCGCTACCGGCTCGACGCGGGGCGGCTCACGGTGCTGCGCGCGCTGTGGGCGGCGCTCGGTCTCGACGAGGAGGCCGGCAAGCCCATCGAGCTGACCCGCGCGGTGGTGCGACGGGTGTCGCAGCTCCCCCGGTACAGCCGCGGGACGCGCAGCGTCGGGGCGACGGCGATCGCGGCGAGGGACGTGGTGCTCGCGGCGCGCGATCCGCTGCGGCTGCTGTTTCGCGAGCTGCCCGAGGCGCTGGGGCTGGCGCCCATCGAGCGCGGCGTCGAGGGCGGCGTCGAGGGCGACGCGGCGGTGGCGGGGAGCGAGTACGCGGCGCGGCTCGCGGCGGTGCTGCGAGAGCTGGCGGGGGCGCACCCGGCGCTGCTGGTGAGCATCGAGCGGAGGATCGCCGATCGCCTCGGGGTGGCGGGCGAGGGGCAGGCGTTTCGGGATGAGCTCACGGCCCGGGCGCGGCGGGTGGTGGGCCTGGCGGTCGATCTGCGATTGAAGGCCTTCCTCGGGCGCGCGCTGGAGCCGCAGGCGCGGCACCACGAGTGGCTGGAGGGCGTCGCGATGGTGGTCGGCAACCGCCCGCCCGCGGAGTGGACCGACGGGGAGATCACGCGCTTCGAGGTGGGCCTGGAAGAGGTGCGGGCGCTCTTCCTGCGGGCGGAGGATCTCGTGGGCGGAGGCGCGGAGGC
>CAIOSS010000057.1 GCA_903860995.1 uncultured delta proteobacterium
CCGCGGGGGCGGGGGCGCTGGCGACGGTGACCGGGCTCGGCCTCGGCGCGTGGGAGCCCGCGCTCGGCGCCGAGCTGCGCTGGAGCGTGTCGTCACCCGTGACGGTGATGGCGCTCACCGAGGTGGGCGTGCGGGTGGCGCCCGTCGGGTCGGTGCGGCCGGGCGTGCGCTGGGTGCTGGGCGGGGCCGTGGCCCACCAGGTGACGCCGCGCTGGGCGTGGACCGCGGCGCTGACGGAGGTCATCGAGGGGGCCGCGAGCGAGGACGGCCAGCGGGTCGCGGGCAGCGCGACGCGGCGCTCGCTCCTCGCGGTGGGCGCGAGCGCCCGGTGGGCGGACGGGCTGCGCACGATGCTTACGGTCAGCGGTGACCTGCCGCTGCCCGGGCTGGCGAGCAACATCACCACGCAGACCCGGGTCGGCGTGACGGTGATCTGGAGTCGGTAGATGTTTGTGAAAGGAGCAGCGATGACGACATCACGGGTGCGTGCGGTGGCGGCGTTCGGAGCGATGCTTGCGGCCCTCGGCGCCGAGGGCTGTAGCGACGGGGACGCCCACGTCGACGACGGGCACAGCCACGACAGCGGGACGGTCGCCGACAGCGGCGCGGTCACCGACAGCGGAGCGGTCACCGACCGCGGGGCCACGGCGAGCGACATCACCATCCGCTTCGCGGCGAAGGTGGGCGACGCGCCCTTCCGCTGCGGCGCGACCTTCGAAGGGGTTGGCACCACCGGGGGGCAGTGGCGCCCGACGGACTTCCGCTTCTACGTGCACGACCTGCGGGTGGTGACCGCCGCAGGCGAGGCCCCGGTGACGTTGCGACAGGACGGGCGCTGGCAGCACGAGTCGGTGGCCCTCCTCGACTTCGAGGACCGAAGCGGTCAGTGCGCCAACGGCACCACGGACACCAACGCGCAGGTGGTCGGCACGCTCGCCGCGGGCACGACGGGACCCATCACGGCGCTGCGCTTCCGGCTCGGCGTTCCCTTCGCGCTCAACCACGCCAACTCGGCCACGGCGCCGTCGCCGCTCAACCTCTCCACCCTCTGGTGGAACTGGCAGGGCGGGTACAAGTTCGCTCGCATCGACGGCCAGGTCGCCAACGCGATGAACCCCATGGCGACCGACTGGTACATCCACATCGGCTCCACCGGCTGCGACGGCACCGCGATGGGCGGCGTCACCCGCTGCGCCGAGCCCAACCGCGTCGAGGTCGAGCTCGCGGGCTTCGACCCCGCGCGCAACACCGTCGTCGCCGACCTCGGCCGCCTCCTCTCGGGCAGCGACGTCCGCGTCAGCGCGGGCGCGCCCGGGTGCATGTCCGGTCTCGCGGACCCGGAGTGCCCGGCGGTGCTCCGGGGCTTCGGCATCACCGTCGCCGGCACGCCTGGCGCGCAGAACTTCTTCCGCGTTGAATAGCCAACCACCCCCATGAAATCGAGCCGCCTCCGACGCGCCCTGGTCACCGTCCTCCTGTCTGCGGCAGCGGGCTGCGGCGACGTCGACCCGGTCGTGGCGCCGGAGGCCGAGCCGCTGCTCACCATCGAGGCCCCGCCAGGCTTCCCCGCGCAGCGCCTCTCGCCCGACAACCCCTACTCCCTGGAGAAGGCCCGCCTCGGTCGGTACCTCTTCTACGACCGTCGCCTGTCGGGCAACGAGACCCAGTCGTGCGGGTCGTGCCACCAGCAGAGCCGGGCCTTCACCGACGGCCGCGCCACGGGCCTCGGGTCGACCCGCGAGGCGCACCCCCGCGGGGCGATGAGCCTCGCCAACGTGGGCTACTTCTCCGCGCTCACCTGGGCCAACCCCGTGCAGCGCGAGCTCGAGCGCCAGGCCCTGGTCCCGCTCTTCGGCGAAGGGCCGGTGGAGCTCGGCCTCGCCGGGCGCGAGTCCGAGGCGCTCGACCGGCTGCGCCGCGATCGCCGCTACCAGCAGATGTTTCCCCGGGCCTTCCCCGGCGACGCGGAGCCCTTCACGGTGGCCAACGTCGCCCGCGCCATCGCCATCTTCGAGCGCACCCTCGTCTCCGCCGACTCCCCCTTCGATCGCTTCGCCCGCGGCGACACCCGCGCCATGTCGGAGAGCGCCCGCCGCGGCAACGACCTCTTCTTCAGCGAGCGCCTCGAGTGCTTCCACTGCCATGGGGGCTACGCGTTCACCGACTCGGTCGTGAGCGCGAGCAGCGCCTTCGACGAGACCGCCTTCCACAACACCGGGCTCTACAACCTCGACGCGCAGGGGGCGTACCCCGCGCACAACACCGGCGTGCGCGAGATCACCGGGCGCCCCGAGGACATGGGCCGCTTCCGCGCGCCCACGCTGCGCAACATCGCCGTCACCGCGCCGTACATGCACGACGGCTCGATCGCCACGCTCGACGGCGTGCTCGACCACTACGCCGCGGGCGGGCGCACCATCGCCAGCGGGCCGCTCGCGGGCGTCGGACGCGACAACCCCCTGAAGAGCGGCTTCGTGTCGGGCTTCGCGCTCACCCCGCAGGAGCGCCGCGACGTCATCGCCTTCCTCGAGGCCCTCACCGACGACCGCTTCCTTCGCGACCCCCGCTTCGCCGACCCCTTCGGAAACGAGCCATGAAGATCCTCTCCCTCGCGCTGACGTCAATGCTCCTCGCGGCCTGCTCCAGCGAGCCGGTCGACAACACCGCGGCGCTCGCGGTGTGCGCGCGCCTCGCCGACCGCTGCCACCCCTACGAGGCCGTGTCCCTCACCGCGGCCGACTGCCACCGCTACGGCCACGCCAACAACACGGCGATGTGCGTCGCCCGCGAGCCGGAGTGCCTCGCCGCGTGCCCCACGCTGTCCGATGCGGGCGTCGGGGACGCGGGCAGCACCGATGGGGCCCTCCCGCCGTCGCAGTGCGCGCAGCTGGGCTCGATCTGCCACGACTCCACCACCGCCCTCGGGATGGCGTGCCACGACCTCGGGCACGGCGGCACGCCGGCGACCTGCGCGGCCCGATACGCCGCGTGCGTCGCGGAGTGCTCGCCCCGGGACGCCGGGGCGGACTGAGCGCGACTCGACGGCGACCGCGCGGTCGGTGATAACCTGCCGGGCGTATGTCGCACGGAGCTGAGGCCAACCAGGATCGTTTCGGTCTGATCGGCACCGAGCTGGAGGGGAAGTTCCGCGTCGAGCGCTTCGTCGCGGAGGGCGGCTTCGCGGCGGTGTACCAGGCCGTGCACCTCACGCTCGAGCGCCCGGTCGCGGTGAAGGTGCTGAAGACGCCGCCGGAGTTCAACGAGGAGGCTCGGGAGGCCTTCATCGAGAAGTTCGCGTTCGAGGCGAAGACCATCGCCCGCATCAGCCACCCCAACATCGTGCAGGTGCTCGACTACGGCGCCTCGGAGATGCCCAACGGCGAGACGGCGCCGTGGATGGTGCTGGAGTGGCTCGCCGGCCAGACGCTCGACCAGGACCTCAAGCTGCGGCGGGAGAGCGGCGGGCGTACGCCCGAGGAGGCGCTCAACCTGCTCCGGCCCGTGTTCGAGGCGATGGCCTTCGCGCACGAGGAGGGCATCGCGCACCGTGACATCAAGCCCGCCAACATGATGCTCGCGCAGGCGCGCCGGGGCCCGCAGCTCCGCCTGCTGGACTTCGGCATCGCCAAGATCATGGGCGAGGACGAGAACGCCGGCAGCGGGATGACCAAGACCATGACCGCGATGCAGGCCTTCTCGCCCAAGTACGCAGCCCCCGAGCAGATCGGCGGCGCGCGCACCGGGCCGTGGACGGACGTGCACGCCATGGGGATCATCCTCACGGAGGTGATCACCGACCTCCCGCCGTACAACGGCAAGGACATGACCACGCGCTTCGCCGAGGCGCTGTCGCCGGCTCGCCCGACGCCCCTCAAGCGCAAGATCGACGTCGGCGCGTGGGAGCCCATCATCGCGAAGGCCACCGCGCTCCATCCCACGGACCGCTTCCCCGACTGCGGGGAGTTTCTCGCCGCGCTGGAGGCGGCGCTGCCCGGCGCGCGCAAGGTCCTGCTCGAAGACGCGCCGCTGGTCGTCGTCGAGCGCTCGTCCGTCGATCGCACCTCGCTGGCAGCCGCGCCCACAGCGCCGCTCGCGAGCCCGCCGCAGCAGGAGTCCACGACCCTCTCCGGGTCGGCCTTCGCGACGGAGCTGCGTCCGCCCCCGGAGGCCCCCGCGCGCCGTTACATGCCCGCGTTGATGGCCGGCGGTGGCCTGCTCATCGTGGTGGGCGCCCTCGCCATCGGCCGCTCGCTCGCGACGCCTCCGCCGACGACGCCGTCGGCCCTCGTCGCCCGGCCCCTGGAGCCCGCGCTGCGCCCCGAGCCCGCCGCCGCGCCCGCGGTCGTC
>CAIOSS010000058.1 GCA_903860995.1 uncultured delta proteobacterium
CCACCGTCGCCACGCGCCCGCCGAGCTCGAAGCCGAGCGCGCGGTCGTCGAACTCCACCACCCCCTGGAGGAGGCTCGGGGTGCCCGCCGCGCTGCGACCACAGGCAGCGAGGGCCGAGGAGAGAAGCCACGCCAGGGCGACGGAGTGGTTCTTTATCATGCGTATGACAATGGAGCCGGGTGACGAGGACGACAAGGGCGCCATCGGGAGGTCGTCGACCCCGCGCTTGTGCGACCCTCGCGGCATGTCCACCCCCCACCTGTCTGCGGCGCCCGGTGACATCGCCGACGTCGTCCTGCTGCCCGGCGATCCGCTGCGGGCGAAGCTCATCGCGGAGCGCTTCTTCGACGACCCGGTGTGCCACAACGAGGTGCGCGGGATGCTCGGCTTCACCGGCACCTACAAGGGCCGCCGGGTGTCGGTGCAGGGCACCGGCATGGGGCTGCCGTCGATCTCCATCTACGCCCACGAGCTGATCACGGTGTTCGGCGCGAAGACCCTCGTGCGCGTGGGCACCTGCGGCGCGCTCCAGCCGGGGATCAAGCTGCGCGACCTCGTGCTGGCGCAGAGCGCCTCGACGGACTCGTCCCTCATCGCGAATCGCTTCCGGGGGATGGCCTACGCGCCGACGGCGGACTTCGACCTGCTGCGCCGGGCGTGGGACTCGGCGACCGCGCGGGGCTTCGCCGTGCACGTCGGCAACGTGCTCTCGAGCGACACCTTCTACGACGTCGACGATCCCGACGGGTGGAAGCTCTGGGCGCGCTACGGCGTGCTCGCGGTCGAGATGGAGGCCGCGGGGCTCTACACCGTCGCGGCCCGCCACGGGGTGCGCGCGCTCGCGGCGCTGATGGTGAGCGACAGCCTCGTCACGCATGAGTCGCTGAGCCCCGCCGAGCGGCAGTCGGGCTTCGCCGAGATGGTCACCGCCGCCCTCGACGCCGCCCTCGACGCGTAAGGGTCGGCGCGCGGGTCAGCTCGCCGTCAGAACCACTCCGCGCGCGCCTCGGCGAAGCACCCGTCGGCCTCGCGGATGCGCGCCGTGAGCCCCTCCGCGCGCGGCAGCTCGGTCACGAACCAGTACCGCGCGGCCGCCAGCTTGCCCCGGTAGAAGTCCGTCGACGCGCCGTCGCCGCGCGCCAATCCCCGGGTCGCCGCGGTGGCCATTCCGAGCCACTGCCACGCGACCACCACGGTGCCCATCAGGTCGAGGTAGTCCGTCGCGTGCCGGAGCATCCCGTCGCGGTCGCCCGCCATGCCCTTCGCCCCGAGCTCCATGGTGAGCGAGCCCAGCGCCTCGACCGCCGCCGCGAGCTCGTCGCACCAGCGGGCCTCCACCGCCGCCGCGCGGGCCTCGTCGATGCTCGCGCCCACCACCGCGCCGAAGGCCATCAGCGCGGCGCCGCCCTCGGCCATCACCTTGCGGCCGAGGAGGTCCATCGCCTGGATGCCCGTGGTGCCCTCGTGGATGGTGTTGAGCTTCTGGTCTCGCAGCCACGCCTCGGGGAGGTACTCGCTCGTGTAGCCGTAGCCCCCGTGGATCTGCACCGCGAGCGCGTTGCTCTCGAAGCCCCGCTCCGCGGGGAAGCTCTTGGCCAGCGGCGTGAGCAGCTCCAGCATCCGCTGCGCGTCGCGCCGCGCCTCGTCGCCGACCGCGTGCGCCGCGAGGTCGGCGTAGCGCGACGCCGTCGCCAGCAGCGCGAGCGAGCCCTCCACGATGGCCTTCTGGCGCAGCAGCATCCGCCGCACGTCGGCGTGCTCGATGATGGGCACCATCGCCGCGTCGCCCTTCGCCCCGAGCGAGCGGCCCTGGGTGCGCGACTGCGCGTAGGCCAGCGACTCCTGGTAGGCCACCGCGGCGGTGGCGGCGGCGTTCATGCCCACCATGATCCGCGCCTCGTTCATCATCTGGAACATGCACGCGAGCCCGCGCCCCTCCGGGCCCACGAGCCACCCGTGGCAGTCGCCCTCGTCGCCCAGGTTGAGCGCGATCGAGGGGAGTCCCTTCCACCCCATCTTGTGGAACACCCCCGCGGCGTGGGCGTCGTTGGGCACCAGGCGCTCCCCCTCGGGGCGCAGCCGCGGCACCGCGAAGAGCGACACGCCGCGCACGCCCGCCGGGGCGCCGTCGACGCGCGCCAGCACCAGGTGGACGATGTTCTCCGTGAGGTCGTGGTCGCCCCCGGAGATGAACACCTTGCTCCCCACCACGCGGTACGACCCGTCGGACTGCGGCACGGCGCGGGTGGTGATGTCCCCCAGCGACGAGCCCGCGTGCGGCTCGGTGAGGGCCATGGTGCCCGTCCAGGCGCCCTCGTACATCGGGCGCATGAAGGTGTCGCGCAGCCAGTCGCTGCCGAAGGCCTCGATGAGGTGCGCCGCCCCGGTGGTGAGCCCGAGGTACGCGTAGGCCGCCGCGTTGCCCGCCATGAGGTAGGCCGTCGCCATGCCCGCCACGAGGTGCGGGAGCTGCGCGCCGCCCACCTCCGCGGGGCGCGTCGCGGCGATGAAGCCCTGGGCCACCATCGCGGGGTAGAGCTCGCGCATCCGCGGGTGCACCGCCACGCGCCCGTCGACCAGCCGCGGGGGCTCGGCGTCCATCGCCTGGAAGGCCGGGAAGAGCACCTCCCGCGCGAGGCGCCGCGCGTTGCCCAGCACGAGGTCGAAGGTCTCGCGGTTGTAGCCCGCGAAGTCGGGCAGCGCGCAGAGGCCCTCGGCGTCGAGCACCTCGTAGAGGAGGAAGTCCACGTCGCGGTCGGAGAGCAGCGGGTTGGTCATCGGGGTGTCGGGCTCGATCCGTGGTGGGGGGGCCTAGGGAGGTGCGCGGCGACATCCATACCGCCGCTCGCGCGCCAGCGGGTGCGCCGACAGCCCCGAAGCGCCAACGATGGGGCTCAAGCGCCCTGCACCGCCTCGCGCAGCGCGGTGATGCCGCTGCGGGCGCTGGCCCGCGCGGCGAGCTGGCGCTCCTCCTCGGTGGCGAAGTCGCGGTCCCAGGCCTGCACCTTCGGGGTCATCAGGTGGTGCCAGAGCGGCGGGATCATCGCGCAAACCGGTTTCGACGGGGCGCATGGGCGTCACGGACGGAGCACATGCTGATCGCATGAAAAACGACTGGTCGCGGCCGTAGCTATCTGTCGGCAATGTGAAGCGGGCTGACAGGTCCCTTGTGCAGGCCGATTCAACGAGTCGAGGTTGCGAGGTAACAGGCAGCCTGCTCCTGAAGGACACTCGGCCGCCAGGCGGCAGGGTGGGAGGTCATCTGAGACGAAAATACAAGCGCCCAGAGGATTCTGCTCCGAGAATCCCCAGCAGATGGCAGGACCGGTTCCACAGACCGTACATCCATGCCCGCACAAGAGTCCGTTGGTCTCCGACGGACAAGACGCGACGGGAATGATCCCCGTCTCGAACGTTGTGCCGTCACTATAGCGGCACTCTGCCACGCGAGTGGTGCGGGGAGATCGTGAATTGAGGTCGTGCAAAGCGAGGCAGAACGCGCGGCTCTCACACTCTGCGTCGAGGCCTTGCCTCCGGTCGAGCGAGAGGCAGAACAAGTTCCCAACGCTCGAAGTGCCCCCGTCCAGACACATGCCTCGGCGACAGGCGCCAAGTGCGAAGGGATTCCGACAGATCCCCGGCGACTCTGTCGACGCGCCAAGGCATGCACAGGTTCCCTTGTCCCACCCCTCATCGGGATAGTCCGGGGTGAAGCAGGGGCCGGGCACGATGGAGTCCAGCCCATCGGCACCGTCGGAGCGCGCGTCTGCCACTTCGGCAAGGTCCACGGATGGACCCCGGTCGGTGACGACGTCATCAAGGCTGAAGACCTCGGAATCCCAGTCCGTAGATGCGTCTCGCTCGTCGGCATCGGACGGTCCAGGAGCATCAAACGCGGAGCCTGGGCGTTCCGATGCATCCGTAGCGCCGAGATCCCTGGCGTTCATATCCCCGCTCGGCACGTCCTCGCCCGGCAGAAATACAGTCGTGATACGGGCACAACCGCACGCCAGCAGCGTCGCCAGGGCGCCCCAGCGCTTCGACTGTCGATTCCGTACGGAGGTCGAACAGGTGACGGTACCCGCTCCGACGATCCCGGTCGGCTTTAGGGAAGGCATTGGAAGTGTGTACTTAGCGCCTCGCCGACGGCAGTGCAGCGTGACATCGGCATGCACTGACCGAGCGCAGGGCGTCCGAGCCCGTCGAAGTTTCGGGGTCGCAAGCACCCATAACCCGGTTTGAGCACCTGACAATCGCCCGACTCTGTGCAGGATGGTCCGGGCTCTATGCATGCGCCTGTGGGGAAGCGCTCCGAGGCAGCCCAGCAGATCCCGAACTGACCGCTACAGGGAGGACAGCCCCGACCACACAGGAGGTTCGCAACGGAGGCAGGACACACTCCGGGGGGCACGATGCCGGACTCGAACGGCGTCCCATCTGAATAGCGGCATTCGACCAAGCTCGGATAGGTCGGCGGACGAATCATGCGTGACCGAATCGCAGCGCACACCGCTGGTGACTCACAAACGACTGAACTGGGGACCGGAAAGTCCTGAACCACGCACACGAGACCAGGGGGGCAGGTTCCAATGACACAGTGGTTGGACTCATCGGCGGCGCGGGGCGTTACACAGATCCCCGCGAGGCCTCCCGAGGCGCCCAGGCACAAGCAGCCCGCAGCGGGGGACGAATCGGTACATTCCGGAACATCGGCAGGCAAGATCTCAATCCGGTCTAAACTCGCGTCGGTTCGCCCGCCTTCGTCGGACGCATCGCCATCCCTGTCCCTCGTCGCGTCGAGTCCGAGGTCCGACGCAGCATCGAGTGGAATGTCCATGTCCGATCCCTCGTCACCAGAGGCGTCGGCCGTGGGTGCGTCGGGCGCCGCCGGGTGATCATTGGGAGCGCCCACGTCGGTCGTCGCCAATGACGAAGAACAACCTGCCTGACAAACGATGATCAGGAAGGCCAAACACGATGGGCTCCACGGCGACCTGCGCGTGGGAGTGTCGCTCATGGAGATGTGCCGGTGATCAAGACCGGCATGACGCCAGCCGCTACGAATGAGGTTCCAGAGGTCGAACCGAGGACGGGCTTCACGCGGCTCGCGCCGCAATAGTTGGACCGCAGAGGATGGCTCGCGAGCGTTGCGTATGCGCTCGTCGAACTGTCTTCAGCGATCACCTCTTCAAGGCCAGTGGGAGGCCATGCGTCGAAGCTCGCGCAGACCTCACCCCCGCTGCCGCGTGCCCTCTCCATGAATGGCAGGGCGACGGTGCCAAAATCGCTTGATTTCATGTGAGTCCGAGGGTGAGCAGGTGGAGGAGGTAGTCGTCGTCCCAGCCGGCCATCTTCTGCTTTGCCTTCGTCCCTCGCTTCTCCGTTGTATCTCGC
>CAIOSS010000059.1 GCA_903860995.1 uncultured delta proteobacterium
CCCTCCGCGCCCCGGGGATCTCCCGCCGCCGCCGCCCTTGACGGCCGGCACCACCACGCCGACGCCGCCGACGGGCTACCACCTCCCGCTGTGCCGCGGCACCGGGATGGAGCGCGACCTCGCAGGCCTCGGTGGCGTGGTGCAGCTCGCCGCGGGGCGCTTCCACACCTGCGCCCTGCAGCGCACCGGCACCGTCGCGTGCTGGGGCTGGAACAACTCCCGCCAGGTCGGCAACGACACCACCGAGGACGCGCTCAACCCGGTGGCCGTCCCCGGGCTCGCCAACGTGCGCCAGATCGCCGCGGGCGAGCAGACCACCTGCGCGCTCCTCCAGACGGGGCAGGTGCTGTGCTGGGGTCTCCTGCTGCGCGGCGCGCGGGGGCAGCCCACGCAGATCGACGGCCTCCAGGGCGCGGTGTCGGTCACCGTCGGCGGATTCCACGGCTGCGCGGTCGTGGCCGACGGCTCGGTGCGCTGCTGGGGTCAGAACAGCAACGGGCAGCTCGGCGACGGCACCGACGCCCTGCGCTTCGGCGCCGTGCCCGTGCCCGGCCTCGCCAATGTGGTGCAGGTCGCCGCCGGGTCGCAGCACACCTGCGCGCTCGACCGCGCGGGCTTCGTCTGGTGCTGGGGCCAGCAGGAGCAGGGACAGGTGGGCAACGGCCACCGCGCGCGTGAGCCGGTGACGCACCCGACGCTGGTCTCTGGGGTGGCGGACGCGGCGGCCATCGCCGCGGGCGAGAGCCACACCTGCGCGCTCAAGCGCGACGGATCGGTGATGTGCTGGGGCACCAACGCCCAGGGCGCCGTCGGCGTGGCGGGCGAGGGGACCGTCGCGAGCCCGGTGGTGGTCGGCGGCGCGGGCCCGGCGGTGCGCATCGCGGCCGGCTACCACCACACCTGCGTGGTGCGACGCGACCGGTCGCTCGTGTGCTGGGGCGAGAACACCACCTGCCAGCTCGGGGTGGGGTCGTTCCAGGCGCCGCGCGGCCCCCAGCTGGTAGGGCGCGCGGGCCCCGTCGCCGAGCTCGGCCCCGCGGGGATGCACACCTGCGTCGTGCGCCCCGACACCACGGTGCGCTGCTGGGGCTTCAACAACTACGGGCAGCTCGGTAACGGCACCACCGCAGCGGGCGTCGACATCGACTACGGCCAGCGCCAGTGAAGGGCCCCGCCGAACAATCTCTGGTTGTCTACTGAAGCGCCACGGCGGAAGGTCCGTACTCCCCAGTCGGAGGTCCACCCAAAATGAGATTCAACCGACGATCCGCCTCGATCCTGCTCCCGATGATGGCCGCGCTCGGCACCCTGCTGGTGGCGGCCCCGGCCTCCGCGCAGTTTCGGTGCCCGCCCGGGTTCTTTCGCAACCGCTGGGGACGCTGTGAACCCTTCCGCAACCAGCGCTGCCCGCCGGGCCAGGTGCTGCGCAACGGCATGTGCGTGACCTTCGGCAACCCCCAGCCGGTCGCCTGTCCCGCCGGCTACGCCTTCCTCAACGGGTCGTGCGTGCCCGCGGCGCCGCAGCCGATGGCCTGTCCGCCCGGCTACTTCTTCAACGGCAGCGGCTGCGTGCCCGCCCAGATGCAGCCCGTGGCGTGTCCGCCGGGCACCTTCCTCTCCAACGGCCAGTGCCTCCCGATGCACCAGCCCGCGCCGATCGTCTGCCCCCCCAACCACGTCCTGAGCAACGGGACGTGCATCCCCATGGCGATGCCCTCGCAGCCCGTCGCGTGCCCCCCGGGCACCGTCTTCAGCAACGGCGTCTGCGTCCAGGTCGGCGTCCAGCCGATGGCGTGCCCCCCGGGCTGGTTCTACTTCCGCGGCCGCTGCCGCCCGCGCTGACGGGCGCACCCCCGTCGACCCGACCCGCACCTCTTCAGCCCACCGCCATTCCCCCGTCGCGCCGGAACACCACCGTGAGGTTGTTGGCCGGCATCGCCACCGTCTCGACGTGGGCGAGGCCGTTCGCGCGCGCCTCGGCCACCACCGCCTCGAGGTCGCGCACCCCCCAGCGGGGGTCGCGCCCGCGCAGGTCGGCG
>CAIOSS010000060.1 GCA_903860995.1 uncultured delta proteobacterium
CGCCCAAGTCCGTCGCTCCCTTGCGACCCTTGCGACCCTTGCGGTTCTCCTCCCAAGGCGCCCTGCTCAACCCGTCAGAACTCCTGCGGCGAGGTACTAGCGGGAATGGCAGTGGGCTGTCAGGTTTGTGCGATGCGCCGCGCGGGTGCGCGCGGTGGTGATGGAGCGCACGGAGACCCTGCTCAACTGCGACGACCTCGACAAGGGCGAGCCCCGGCAGTTTCGGCTGCACCGCATCACGGCGGCGCGCCTCGCGTAGCGTTCAGTTGAACTCGGTGGGGTCGACCTTCGCGGGCGCTGCGGCGGGGGCGGGCGCCTCGGCCTCGGCGGGGCTGTCGGCTGCCTCGCGCGCCGCCGCGGCGTTGAGCGTGTACTCGCTGGCGCGCTTGGGCATGGCCTCGCGCTCTGCGGCGCGCTCCCACTGGCGGGCGGCCTCGCGCCACGCGGTGACCCGCGCGCTCTCGTCTCCAGCGGCCCGCGCCTTCTGCTCAGCAGCCGTCGCCTTGGCGACGTGGGGGTTCTTTCCAAAACTCATGGCGTTGCTCGATGCCTCCTCGGATTTCCACTCCCATGCCACATCGGGCCGCGGGGCGCTCGGGGATGTGACATATCCCGTCCGACCGCGGGACGGGCTTCCTTCCCTTCCCAGCATCTGGTGAAGTTGTCTATCCTCCGGGGCACCAACGTCGCGGAGAGGCCGCGGCCATGAGCGCAGAGGCGAATTCGATGCACGAGCAGGACATGGCGATCTTGAAGTCCCTGGTGGCGGTGGCCTGGATCGACGGGCAGTTCGCCTCGGAGGAGCGCGAGCACCTCGACGCCCTCATCAGCGCGTTCGGCGCGACCGAGGCCGAGGCCGCGGCGGTGCGGGAGTACGCGTCGACCCCTCGCTCGCTCGCCGACATCCCCCTGACCGACCTCTCGGCCGACGACCGGCGCACGCTGCTCAATCACGCGGTGGTGCTCACGCACATCGACGGCGAACAGACCGGCGTGGAGAAGGCCCTCGTGGGCGACCTCACGAGCCTCCTGCGCATCCCCGAGGCCGAGTCGACGCGCATCGTCGAGGCCGCCGAGGCGCGGGTGAAGCGCCTCCTGCACCAGACCGCCTGACCGTCCGAAGCCCCCCCCGCAAGCTCTGAAGCCCTCCTCCCTCGGTCCAACGCCGCGATGGACCGCGCGGCCCGTCATCTGCGGGTGACGCGTCGTTGCCACCGGGCTGCTATCGCCCCACGTGGGGGTCGGCCTGCCAGGGTCCGTTCGGTCGACGCTCGCGCGCCTCAGAACCTGATCTGTGGCAGTCCGGCCGGCGCCTGCGGGACCGGGCGCTCGGGCTGCCCCTGGCCGCCCAGCAGACCCGGCAGGCCGCCCGTCATCCGGCCCACGTCCGAGGCGATGTCTCGCGCCGCCCGCGCGGCGTTGACCAGCGTGGTCACCTGCGCCGGGGTGAGGGTGATGGTCACCACGGCGCTGCGGTCGTCTTGCGTGATGCGCACCTGGTCGACCGCGGCGCGCGCCACGCCGAAGGCCGCGTCGATGCGGTCGAAGCGCTCGCCCGCGTCGCGCCCGCCGGTGAGGCCCGCCATCGCGCGCATGGCCCCGATGCCCTGCTGTGCCTCGCCGATGGTCGAGACGATCTCCGCCTTGCGCGCCGTCCAGAAGGACTGCATCGCCGCCGTGAAGGGTCGCGCCACCGTGGCGCTCGCGAACTCCCCGCGCGCCACCCCTTCGAGGCCGGCGTTGACGACGTTGAGCGCGAGGCCGCCGGTCTCCATCTGCCGCGCGAGGGTGAGGTCGGCGCTGGCCGGGTTGGCGCGCACGAGGTCGTCGGCGAACTCGTTGATGGTCCGCGGGTTCTGCGCGCGCACGGCGGCCACGTCGACGGCCACCACGACAGCCTGCTGCGCGCCGAGGCGATCGATCATTCGCGGCAGCGGCGACGACAGGTTGAGCCCCGGGGCCTCCAGGTAGGCGTAGCGCAGGGCGGTGGGCATGTACGCCTGCTCGGCGACGACTGCGCTGCCGGCCATGAAGTGCACCGACGGGTCGCGCGGCGACGCGGTCGCCCCGCGGAAGACCGGCGTGAGCACCGCGTGACCGTTGACCTGCGTGGTGGTGACGGAGCCGCGGGAGAGCTGCATCACGGCGCTGAAGCACTGTGTGGCCTGCGCGGGCGAGGCGGTGTGCGCCCCGGAGGCGACCCACGCGGAGGCCGAGCGGCCGGCCAGGAGGTCGCGGTCGGCGCCGACGAAGAGGGTGCCCACGCGGTCCAGGGGGTCGAAGGTGCAGCGGGCGATGACGTCCTGCATCTGGCGGGAGAGGGCGGTCTCCTGGGCGCCCGCGCCGGGCGCGGGGTGGGTGACGGTGCGGCGGAGCTCGGCGAAGGGGGGGAAGGCGCGGAGCTGGGCCAGGTCGACCCGCGCCACGACGAAGCTGTTGGGGGGCATCCGGCTCAGGGCGTTGGAGGCGCTTCGGTTCTTCCGCCACATCCAGTAGCCGGTGCCTCCGACCGCGGCGACGCTGCCCGCGACCACGACGCTCACCAAACCGACCATCACGTTCTTGTTCAAGGCGACCGGTGACCGCTTTCTGCGGCGAGTCATCCGTCCCGCCGCGCGCGCACCGTAGCAGGTCAGCGCGCGTGGATCACGCCGACCGCGTCGAGGTCGAAGCCCGTCGCGGGCTCCATGAGCCCCTGGGTGGCGAGGTCGCGGATACGGAGGAAGCGCGCGCGGGCCACGCCCACCGCCGCGAGGTCGAAGTGGTCCCCGCCGGAGACCCGCGGGTCGAGCGGGCAGAGGTTGTTCGAGGGATTGGCGTACACGGGGTTCCAGCCGGCGCACCCGGTGTGGGGGCGAGCGCCCTGCGGGTCGCAGGGGAAGGTGACCCAGGTGGTGCCGTCCGCGCTGACGGACACCTCGCCGAGCTCCTCCCAGAAGCGCTCCTCGACGCCCGGGACGGTGAACGCGTTCTCGAAGACCACGAAGTCGTCGCCGGGCTCGTCGACGATGTCGCGCTCGAACGTGATCACGATCTGGCCGCCCCGACCGAGGGACACCACGTCGGTGCCGCCCCGCAGGTCGCCGGCGCCCTGCGGCGGTCCGAGGACGATGCCGGGCATCGCGGCGTGACCGAAGCTCGCGGCCTCACCCGGGGTGAAGGACACGACCCTCGTCGCGAAGGGACCGCCGCCCTCGCCGCGCGCCGAGGCGTCTGCGTAGGCGCAGGGCGACGGAGGATCGGCGCCGCCGTCCGTCGCGGGGGCCACCGGCGCGTCCCCGCAGCCGACGAGGGCGCCCGCGAGGAGCGCGAGCGCCGCCCTCACGGCACGAACGCGACGCCGTACGGCGGCCGCGCGCCCGTCCCGAGGGTCATGGTCGTCAGTGCGGTGCCGTCGGGGCGGTACACGCGCACGCCCGCGCTGCCCATCGTGCGGTCGAGCACCCAGACGTTGCCCGCAGGGTCGCGGGCGAGGCCGCCGATGGTGCCGGTGGTCACGATGGTGGCGCCGACGGCTCCGGTCGCGAGGTTGAACGCCACCACGCGGTTGTCGGAGACGCTGGCGTCGGCCACCGCGAGGCGCGTGACGACCGCCCAGCCGCGGTCTTCGTCGAGCATCACGACGCTCCCGACGTCGCCGCCGAGGGCGGCCTCGGTGACGCCGGTGCCCACCACGCGCAGGGTGACCGGGTCGACGCGCTCGATGCGGCCGTCGAGGGTCTGCGGCGCGGAGAAGGCCACGACGCCCGCCTCGGCCACGACGATCGAGGTGCCCGCGGGGGTGGTGACCATCGACACGGGGTTGCGCCCCGTGAGCGAGAGCGCCTGGACGCCGGTGGTCGCCGGGTCGGCGTCGACGAGCGCGAGGGTGGCGGCGTTGATGACCGCGAGGGTCCCGCTGGTCACCGGGACGTAGCTGTCGAGGTTCTGGAGCGTCACGAAGATCGACCCGCCCACGCGGACCATGTTGGACGCCTCGAGGGAGCCGTCGGTGTCCGCGGGCGAGCGCAGCGGAGCGAGGTCGATGGCGCCCACGACGCCCGCGGCGCCGTCGAGCGAGGGGTTGATGATGCCGAGCCGGGGGAGGGCGTACTGCGCGACGAGGGCGCGCGTCGGCGACAGCGTGAGCACGTCGTAGGGGTTGGCCGAGTAGGGCATCGGGGCGCCCGCGTCGACGCCCGGGGTGCCCATCATTCGCAGGGGGATGCGACGCGCGATGGCCGGGAGCATCGCCGGGTCGAGCACCGCGATGACGTCTTCGCCGCGGAGCAGGTCGTACACGATGCAGCCGCTGGTGACGGGCACGTGGTCCTGGTCGGGGGACATGGCGCCGGTGACGGTGAGCGCGGGCGTCGGGCCGATGGGTCCGAGGCCGTAGCCGCCGGTCGCGTAGTCGCTGGTGGTGACCAGCGCGCGGGTGAGCGTGCAGGCGGGACCACCGCCGTCGCTCGCGTCGACGGGCGCGCTGGCGTCGACGACGTCGGTGGCCACGGGCACGTCGGGCGTGCCCGCGTCGGCGGCGCCGAGGTCGCTGCCGGCGTCGAGGGTGGCGACGTCGCCGGTGGACGCGTCGGAGGGCGCTGGGTCGTCGGAGCAGCCGACGGTGAGCGCGAACATGGAACCGATGGAGACGATGAAAAGACGACGCATGGCGATACCTCCCGCGCGCACCCGCGCGGACAGTGTGGGGTTTTCGCGCACGGCCGTTGAGGGCACAGGAGGGGGCTGCGGAGTTGGCGCCAGGGAGGCGTGGTCGTCCGACGCACAACCCACACCCCGTGGCAGCGCGCGATGCGATGACAGCCGGTCTCCTGGCTCCCGGATCATCCTCGGACGGCGCCTTCCCCAGCGCTTCGCGCCAGGTGGCAATTGCCGTCGTCGTTCCCGGTTACAGTGGCGGGGGCCGCGCCGGTGTTCCACCGGACTTCCCAAGCGCTGTCATCGCGACGTTAGATGTCAAACAGCTCGAAGGCGCGAGGGCCGATGAGCGGGTCGGCTCCTACGCGAGCCCTACGCGTGGTGTCAAGCAATGCGGATGCTGCGGGCATTCCGCGCAGCGAAGCGCGCAGCGCCCACCGAAGGTGGACGCGTCGACTTGAACCGGCGGAGTGGCGCGGTGTGGCACAGCGACCGTCTCGCCGTTGCAGCGGGTAGTCCGCGAGAGTCCGTTGGCACCATCCCTGCTCTCCGAGACACTCCATGAAACGCCGAACGAGCCTCCGAGCCCCCTTCGTACTGACCATCGCCGCGACGGCCGCCATGGGCTGCGGCGCCAGCGTCTCCCCGGTTCCGGGCGACGCGAGCGTCGTGCCCGACACACCTTCCCCGGACGATCGTCCCACCCCGGTCGATCGCCCGCGGGTGATGGAGACCGACGTCCGCCGCGCGTGCCCCGCGACGCTCCCCGCGGAGGGCGCGCCGTGCACCCCCGGGGTCGACCCGGAGACCTGCCAGGACGCTTCGGGTCCCGCGCCCGGGTGTCCCCCCGGCACCGGGGTGACGATGTACTGCCAGCCCGCGACCCAGCGGTGGCAGGTGCTCCCGCAGTCGTGCAACCCGCCGCCGCCGATGCTGGACGCGGGATTCCCCCCGACGGACACCTGAGCGGACGCCAGGCTCAGCTGATCATGCCGGGCAGCGCGCCGGTGCCGGCGTCACCCCAGCGGTCGACCTCCGCCCCCATCGCCTGCGCGATGGTGGCGAGCAGGTCGCCGTGCCGTCGGCCGTCGTAGGTCAGCACGCGGCCGGGGGTCACGCAGCCGCCGCCGCGCCCCGCGAGCACGAAGGGCATGTCGCTGTGGCTGTGGGTGTTGCCGTCGGAGACCTCCGAGCAGAGCAGCACCAGGGAGTGGTCGAGCATGGTGCCGTCGCCCTCGGGCCGCGCCTTGAGCTGCTCGACGAGGTACGCGAACTGCGACACCCACCAGCGCACCTGCTTCACGAAGTCGGCGAAGAGGCGGTTCGAGCGGTCCTGCCGGGCGCCGTAGTGCGAGGCCTGGTGGCTGCGCATGTCGAAGCCGGCGTCGTACATGTCCGTGCCCCGGAAGCGGCTCATAATGAGCTCGCTGGTGTGCTGCGACGCCTGGATCACCCCCACGCGGCTCATGCCGCAGGCCATCGCGAGCACCATGGTGTCGATCTGCGCGCGCAGCACGGCCGGGAAGTTCTCCGGCGCGAAGAGC
>CAIOSS010000061.1 GCA_903860995.1 uncultured delta proteobacterium
CACCGCACCCCGATGGCGGGCACGCCGCAGCGCGCGCCGACGGAGGTGCTGTAGAGGCTGAGCCGGATGTACGGGCGGCCGTAGAGCCCGCGGAGCACCGAGGCCGAGCCGGCGGTGTTGGCGGGGCAGCCGTACTCGAAGGCCGTGCCGCTGGCGATGCCGAAGCCGGGGGAGCTCGCCGCCAGCGTGGCCGTGACCCGGAGGGCCCCGGGGTTGCCGGTGACCGAGAGCGTCGAGCACTCCACCCCGAACTGGTACAAGTATGTCGACGTGCGGCCGCGGATGCGCGTCACCACCGAGTCGCCGGGGCACTGGTACCGGAACACCGTGCTGCCGATGGACGACCCCACCACCCCGACGTCCGTCGCGCCGGTGACCGTGGCGCTGTAGCGGTACGGCGTGACGGTACGGTCCTCGTTGATCTGCGGGGTGCCGCAGATCACGTTGATCTGCGTGACAAAGCTGCCATTGATCCGGCCGAAGACGCCGCGCACCACCTGCCCCGCCGGGCACGACGCGTTGGTCGACGTTCCCGACCCGGCGCCGTACTCCGGCGAGGTGTAGTCGAAGCTCGCGAGGCCGCCGAGGCCCGCCGGGCACCCGTTGTCCGCGACGCCGTCGCAGCTGTTGTCCCGCCCGTCGCAGGTCTCCGCCCCCACCACGCCGCACGCCCCGCAGTGCGTCGGGCTCGTCGCGAGGTCGGTCTCGCACCCGTTGGCCGCCGAGCCGTCGCAGTTGCCCTTGCCCGCGTCGCACCCGGCCACCACGCAGGCGCCGCCGCTGCACCCGGCCGTGCCGTTGCTCACCGCGCACGCCCGGCCGCAGGCGCCGCAGTGGGCCACGCTGTTGCGCGTGTCGGTCTCACACCCGTTGGCCGCCGCCGCGTCGCAGTCCGCGAAGGACGGCGAGCACCGCGTCCCGCACGCGCTCGCCGCGCAGGTGGGCGTCGCGTTGGGCGCCGCCGGGCACGCGCGCCCGCACGCCCCGCAGTGGCTCGCCGCGCTGCGGGTGTCGGTCTCGCACCCGTTGCCCGCCACGCCGTCGCAGTTGGCGAAGCTCCCGCCGCAGGTCGCGATGGTGCACGCCCCGTCGAGGCACGCCGGGGTGCCGCCGGACACCGTGCACACCGCCCCGCACCGGCCGCAGCTCGTCGCGGTGGTGCGCAGGTCGGTCTCGCACCCGTTGGCCGCGTCGCCGTCGCAGTTGGCGTAGCCCGCCGCGCAGGTGAACCCGCACCGCCCGGCCGCGCAGGTCGCCGCGGCGTTGGCCGGCGACGGGCACGCCGTGCCGCAGCTCCCGCAGTGGTCGAGCGCCGTCCGGACGTTGGTCTCGCAGCCGTTGTCCGCGTCGCCGTCGCAGTCCCCGCGGTCCACGTCGCAGGTCACCCCGCAGCGGCCCGCCTCGCAGCGCGGCACCGCCGCCCCCGGCCGCGCCGGGCACACGTTGCCGCAGCGCCCGCAGTTGCCCGGGTCGCCCGCCACCATGCGCTCGCAGCCCGTGCGCGCGTCGCCGTCGCAGTCCGCCGTCCCCGCCGCGCAGGTGAACCCGCAGCGCCCGCCCACGCAGGCCACCGCCCCGGCGCCCGGCGGCGTCGGACAGGATACGTCACACATCCCGCAGCGGGCCGGGTCGCGCTGGAGGTTGCTCTCGCAGCCGTCGGCGAGCTCGCGGTTGCAGTCCGCGAAGCCCGCGGTGCACGCCTCGATGCCGCACGCGCCCGCGGTGCACGCCGGGACGCCGTTGGCCGCCGCGCAGCGCCGGGCGCACGCCCCGCAGTTGGCGATGTCGGCCCGCACGTCGACGCAGCTGCCGGTGCAGCACACCTCGCCGGGCGCGCAGCCGCGGCGCTCGTTGCACCCCGGCAGGCACTGCCCCACCTGGCAGGTCGCCCGCAGGGGGCAGTCGTCGTCGTCGTTGCAGTCGAGGCAGACGTGTCGCGCGGTGTCGCAGCGGCCGGGCGCCACGCCGCCGTCGGCGCGGGGGGTCGCCGCGCAGCCCTCGTCGGCGCGGCAGCCCGGGACGCACACCAAGCTCGCCGGGTCGCAGTGCTGCGCGGCGGGGCAGCGGTCGTCCGAGGGGAGGCACGCCACGCAGAGCCCGTCGGGGCTGCAACGGCCGCCGTCGGCGCAGTCGGCGGCGGTGGCGCAGCGCGGGCCGAGGTCGGCGGGGGGCGGCGCGTCGGGGAGCGGCGCGTCCGGGGCGTCGAAGGCCTCGGAGAGGTCGGCGCTCGGGGCGTCCGGGGCGCCCGCGTCGAGGGAGCCGCGGTCGTCGAGGCCGCC
>CAIOSS010000062.1 GCA_903860995.1 uncultured delta proteobacterium
CCAGCAGCAGTACGGTCAGCAGCCGGGTGGCTTCGGCGCACAGCCCCAGCAGCAGTACGGTCAGCAGCCGGGTGGCTTCGGCGCACAGCCCCAGCAGCCGCAGTATGGCCAGCAGCCGGGTGGCTTCGGCCCCCCGCCGGGCGGGCAGATGCAGCCGATGGGCGGCGGCGACGTTCCGCCGTACACCCCGGGCATGAAGACCCAGACGCTCGGCCTCGATTACAACATCGCGGCCCTCGTCTCGTACTTCTTCTGGCCCATCGCGGTGCTCCTCATCGTCACCGAGCCCCAGGAGCCGCAGCGTCGCTGGGTGCGCTTCCACGCCTGGCAGGCCACCGTCTTCGCGGTGAGCTCCATCGTGCTGCTCAACGTCATCAGCGTGGTGCTGTCGCAGATCTCGACCGTGCTCGCGATGATCGGCTCGCTGCTCTGGCTCGGCTACTTCGTCGTGATCGTCATGAACATGCTGAAGGCCCACAAGGGCGAGCACATGAACCTCGGTCCGATCACGAAGTTCGCCGCCAGCAAGGCCTGATCGGCCCTCGGCCTTCGCCCGCCCCCGCCCGAGTCCCCTCTTCCAGTCCCTCACTCCATCGGTAGTTCGTTCGGCACCGTCGGGACGCCCGCCGGGTCGCGACCTGCGCTGCCCAGGAAGGCCGCGGCCCGCAGTCGCGCCCCCGGGATGTCGAACACCACGAAGTGCCCGTCGCGGCCGACCTCGGACTCGAACTGCATCCACGACCCGGTGATCGGATCCATCGGCGTGCCGAGGTTGGCGCGGAGGGGCAGGCGAGAGAGCAGCCCCGACCCGGTGAGCGCGAACGATGGCTCCGGGCGCACCGTGGGGAGCGTCAGCGGGAGGCCGATGCTCAGGGCGAGCGCTGCGATGCCCGCGGGCGGCGCGTAGCGATCGAGGAAGCCCTGCGTCTGGTAGACATGCGCGGGGTGCATCGCCGGGCGGGGCTCGCGGATGATGTAGCGGCCGTAGTTCACCGGGTCGGAGGGGTCGACCAGCATCTGGAGGAGCGACACGATGGGGTGGAGCACCACGAACTCGCCCATCGACAGGCCGAGCGCGCTGGTGATCAGCGCCGGGATGTTCACCGGCTCGGTCTTCTCGAGGAGCGCGATGGCGATCGAGCCGCCGGCGCCGGAGAGCACGGCCGCGCTCGCGCCGTCGTCCGCGGCGAGCCACAGCGGACCGTTGAGCCCCCCTTGGGAGTGTCCGAAGAACATGACGCGCTCGGTGTTGAAGCGGATCGTCCGCGCGACACCTCCGTCCGAGCCGGCGAGGGGGAACGTGAACCCACGCACGAAGCGCCCGGACTGCACCAGGTCGAGCGCCGCCTGGCGGTTGTTGGTGCGCCCGGCGCTGGGGTTGGTGAAGTTGAAGAACGCGCTCTCTGGGGAGGTCCCCGGCGCGGCCCGCTCGCCGTGGAAGACCTGGTCGAAGCCCAACACCGCGACGCCCTGTGCGGCGAGCGCCTCGGCGGTGCGATCGCGGATGAAGCTCTGGTAGTCCCCGCCGGTGCCGTGCGCGTAGATCGCGATGGGGTAACCCCCCGCGGGCATCGTCGTGAGGGGCAGCGTCAGGGCGAAGCGCACGGGCTCGGTGCGCTGGAGCCGGGGCGTTCCGTCGGGGCCGGGCTCGAAATCCCCGGAGCCCTGCATGCTGTAGGGCGACTCGCCGCGCTGGAACACCAGGTTGGGTCCGTAGTGCCCGCGGAGCGTCGTGAAGGCCGGGCCTGCGACGGGCTCCCCGAGGTCGGTCAGCGTGGGCGCGGCGCCCTCGCGGTTGATCCAGTCGGCGGCCCGGAAGAACTCCGCCGTCGGGTCGTCGGTGGTGAAGGTCGTGAGCGAGAGCACCCGATCGCGGCTGACACCCGCGCGTTCGATTTCGCCCAGCGCCGGCGCGTACACGTCGCGCGCGGCCCGGATCGCAGGTTCGGCGGTGGCGTCGTCGGCGAGCATGCGCTGGAGGTCGACGTCGCGCTGCAGCACCATGCCCCCGACGCCGCGGAGGGTGTTGGTCACGATCAGGGCGTAGCGGGTGGCGGGCCGCATCGGGAAGCCGAACACCGGCGCGACGGCGAGGGAGTGGGCGGGCCAGTAGCGGGTCGCGGTGGGGCGGAAGTACCACTGGAGCGGGATGCGGGCGCCCCGGTCGGGGCTGCGCGGGTCGACGTCGATGAGCTGCAGGGGGGACTCGGCGTTGCGCGTGCCCGCCGGGTCGGCGGGGAGCGACGCGGGGTCGAGGTCCATGCCGAAGGTGAAGTACACCGCCGCGGTGGGCGAGAAGCCCCGCAGGCGGTGATTGAAGGTGCGGAGGTACTGCGCCACCAGGGGATGGGCGCCCTCGGACGGGAAGAACGACAGGTCGACCCGGCCCTCGCCGTCGCGCGCGAGATCGTTGGGCCACGGCAGCGCGAAGGGTTCGTGGAAGTCCCCGTCCGCGGGCCGAGGCAGCACCCAGCGGGCCACCGTGGGCGGCACCACCGGGAGGTCGCGCGGCGGCGGCGCGTCCACCGGCGCGGGCGGGCCAGCGTCGAAGCCCGCGTCCATCACGACGACGCCCAGGTCCGCCGCGGGGCCGAGGTCATCCACCCGGGCCGCGTCGTCGACGCCAGCCTCGGCGTCGCGGTCGGCAGACGTCGCCCCGGGCGTCATACACCCGAGGGTAAACAGCACTGGAGCGAGCGGGAGCAGGCGCATCGCCCGGGACGATACCCCGCCCGACGCTCCCGCGGGTCAGCGCCGCGTCGGCACCCTGCGGTAGCGCACCGGCGCGGCCGGATCGCCCCAGGCGACGGCGCCCGAGTGGGTGAGCCCGAGGTCGAGCACCGCGAGCGACGCATCGTCGATGGTGATCGTGCGGGTGCGGTGGTGGGCGCCGTTGAGGAGCGACGGGCAGCGGTCGCCCTCGGTGCGCGCGGTGAGGCCGTGGGCGCGCACCTCGGCGAGCATCGCGCAGCCGGGCTCGGCCGTCACCGGGGCGGCCTGCGAGCGCGTGGTCGCGCGGTCGCAGGTGCCCGCGAGGGCCGAGAGGTCGCGCGGCCGCAGCTCGGTGATGCGCGCGTGGGTGCCGTCGACGGGCGTCACGATCAGCAGCGCCGCGGCGAAGGGCCGGCGCTGCGCCGCGGCGAAGGACTCCTCGACGTAGAAGACGTGCTCGCCCAGGTTGGGGGCGGTCACCTCGCACACGCGCCGGGCGACGGCGGGGCGCGAGCCCGCCGCGGTGCGGGTCGCGGGGGCGACGAAGCGACCCTCGAGGGCGCGGCTCACCGCGAGGGCGACACCGTCCCGCGCGGAGGCCGCGTGTGCGCTGCTGGGCGAGCGAGCGCCGCGCACCGCACCGACCACCAACAGCGGAACCAACACCGATCCGAGCACCAGCTTGCGCATGGCAGCAGACGACTCCCTCCGGGCCGCGACCGACCGACGACCGGCCTGACGCAACCGCCGAACCGCCGCTAGCGTGCTTCGAAGGGCGCCCGCAACAATCTGGCGACGATCATTTCGTGCGCCCCGGACGACCTGGCGCAAGATGCCCCGCGATGCGCCCGTGGTCCCTGATCGTCGTGTTGGTGTGCACTGGATGCAGCGGAGGTTGCCGACGCTCCCGCTCGGTCGAGGCCGATGCCGACGTCCTGGGTGACGCCCTCGCGCCGGCTCGAGACGCGCCAGCGGTACGAACAGCGTGTCGGGTGGCGGGCCGGCAGGGCATCCCCTCGCTGGGCACCGCGCCCGACGCGGGCCTGGAGTCCCTCGTGGCCGCGCCGTCCGACGGCGGCGTGAGCGTCTTCTGGAGCCTCTCCGGGGGGCGCACCCTCGGGCGCTGGCGCACGGGTCAGCGCGGCGCCGGGTCCATCGAGGCGGGCGCGGGCGAGCGCTCCGATCCCATGCTAGCGGTCAACGGTCGCGGAGCCCTCGCGGCCGCGTGGATCGGCTCGCGCCTCGGCGCCCGCGAGCACGTGCTCTGGACCGGCGACGGGGCCCCCGGGCGATGCGTCGGCGCGGAGGGGCGCGACGAGGGCCTCTCGCTCGCCCTCGCCGGCCTGGCCGGGTCGTGGCTCGTCGCCTGGGACGAGGAGGGCCCCGCGCCGGCCGCGGGGAACATCCGGGCGCAGGTCGCCACCCCGGGGCCCGCCGGGCTCTTGTGCGGTGCACAACACACCCTCTCCCCGCCGGCCCAGGACGCCGCCGACCCCATGGCGGTCGCGTTGCCGGGAGGTCGCGCGGCGGTGTTCTGGCTGACGGCGCGGGACATCGACGCGACCGAGTCCAACGACACCGCCACGGACGTCTGGGGGGTGCTCGTGGGCCCCACCGGCGCGGCCGTCGGAGCCCCGCTGCGGGTGACGCGCACCGTGGACCACCACTTCGGCCTCGGGGCCTTCGCCGCCGCCGACACCGTGTGGATCGGCCTGCGCGGCGGAGGTCCGAGCGACAGCGAGGGGCGCGGCGACGGGGGCGAGGTGCGGGCCGTTCGCGTCGACGTCGGGCCCTCCGGGCTGCTGCGGGCGGGCGACCTCGCGGTGGTCTCCGACGATGGGGCCAACCCGACGGGGGCGCCGCGGGTCACGCGCTCGCCGGCGCCGGGCGCGTCCGCCGAGGTCTGGTGGCGTGAGCGCCACGGCGAGCGGGTGGAGGTGCGCCACCGGTCGCTCGACGCGAGCGGGCGCCCGGTGAGCGCCGCGCTGCCCGCGTGGGTCGAGCCCGCGATGGCGGGCGCGCTGCCCGGGTGGGTCGACGAGCGATCGCAGCCCTGGGTGGCGCAGGTTGGCCCGGAGGGCGCCGGGCTCGTCCGCTTCGCGTGCGCCGCGCCGGGCCGGTAGCCCCGGAAAGCATTGCTTGCGGCGGGGTGGTGTTCTGGTACCAGAGTGGGGCCATGAGCCAGGGAAACGTTCCGATCACCCCCGAAGGTCACCAGCGCCACACCGATGAGCTGAAGCAGCTCAAGACGGTGGCGCGCCCGAAGGTGATCCAGGAGATCGCGACCGCCCGCGAGCACGGCGACCTCCGCGAAAACGCCGAGTATCACGCCGCGAAGGAGAAGCAGGGCTTCATCGAGGGCCGCATCGCGGAGCTCGAGTCCATCCTCGGCCGCGTCGACATCATCGACACCTCCCGGCTCTCGGGCAGCAAGGTCACCTTCGGCGCCACGGTGCGCATCAGCAACGCCACCACCGGGGAGGAGGTGACGTACCGCATCGTCGGGCCGTCTGAGGCCGACATCGCGCGCGGCAGCATCTCCATCGCCTCGCCCATCGCCAAGCAGCTCATCGGCCGCGAGGTCGGCGACGAGGTCAGCGTGAAGACCCCGGGCGGCCTCCGCAGCTACGAGGTGCTCGAGGTCAGCTTCCAGGGGTAGGACCGGGGCTCCAGGGACGGATGTTGCGGCGCAGCAATCGTCTCCCCCCGCCGCGCCGACGATGAAGCCACCCCCCGGCGACACCGCCCCCCCGCCCGACGGGGACCTGCAGGATGCGCCCATCGAGACCGTACCCTACGTCGGCCCGACGGTGGCTACGGTGCTGCGCTCCCGCGGCGTCGGCACGGTCGGTGATCTCCTTGCGCAGCTCCCGCGGCGCTACCTCGACCTGCGCGGCGCGGACGACTGGCGCCGGGTGCGCCACGCCGAGACCGGCACGCTCGTCTCCGTCGAGGGCCTCGTCGAGGACGCCCGCTGGGCGGGCACCCCCCGCGCCCGTCGGCTCTCCATCGCCCTCCGGGAGCCGCGCGGCACCAGCGTGCTCCGCGCGGTGTTCTTCCACGCGAAGGCGGGGATGTCCGCGCGCCTCGCGCCGGGGATGACCGTGCGCCTCACCGGCAGCCTCAAGCAGCAGCCCAACGGCCCCGAGCTGGTGCAGCCGAAGGTGCTCGCCCCGGGCACGCGCACCCGCCCCATCGAGCCCATCTACGCGGGCATCGGCAGCGTCCCGCCCGGAACCGTCCTGCGCATCGTGACGGCCGCCCTGGAGCGCGCCTCGCGGTGGGGCGACCCCGTGCCCGCCGACGTGGCCCGCGCCCTCGGGCTGCCGCGCGCGCCCGACGCCCTGCGCCTCCTCCACGCGCCCGACGCCTCGGTTACGCCCGCCGCGCTGCTCGAGCTCGCCCAGGGGCGCAGCCACGCGCACCGTCGGCTCGCCTTCGAGGAGCTGCTCGCCGTGAGCGTCGCCCTCGAGCGCGCCCGCCGCAGCGCCGGTGGCGCCCGGGTCTTCACCGACCCCGCCGGGGTCGCCGAGCTCGCGGGCCAGCGCCTCGGACTCAACCTGACCGGCGGCCAGCGAGAGGTGATCGCGACCCTCCTGGGCGACCTCGGCAGCGGCCGCCCGATGCGCCGGCTCCTGGTCGGCGACGTGGGATCGGGCAAGACCGCCGTGGCGCTCGCGGCCTCGCTGGCGGTGCTGCGCGGCGGCGGGAGCGTCGCGTGGCTCTGTCCCACCACCCTTGTTGCAGCGCAGCATGCGAAGACCCTGGAGCGGGGCCTCGCGGGCGACGCGGGCCCGATGGCGGTGCTCCTGGGCTCGACCACGGCGCGGGCGCGTCGGCAGGCCGAGAAGGTGATCGCCGAGGGCCTGGTGCGGATGGTCGTGGGCACGCACGCCATCCTGGAGGCCGGCGGCACCCCTCCCGCGCTCGACCTGGTGGTGATCGACGAGCAGCATCGCTTCGGGGTGGCGCAGCGCCTCGCGATGGTGGCGGGGCGCTCCCCGAGCCCGCACCTCCTGGTGCTGTCGGCGACGCCCATCCCCCGCACGCTGGCCCTCGCGCAGTACGGCGACCTCGACCTCTTGACGCTCGCCGAGCGCCCGGCCAACCGGCAGCCGGTGACGACGCGGGTCGTCGCGGCGGGTGACCGGGACTTTGTGCAGCGCACCATCCAGCGGGCCCTGGACGCCGGCGGGAGGGCCTTCGTGGTGGTGCCGCGCATCGACGGCGCGGCCGACGAGGACGACGGGCCGAAGACCGGCGTGGCCGACGCCGAGGCGTGGCTGGCGGAGGCCCTCGGGCGCGACCGGCTGGTGCTGCTCCACGGGCGGATGAGCGCCGACGCCCAGAAGGAGGCGCTCGACGCCTTCCGACGCGGCACCCAGCCCCTGCTCATCGGCACCACCGTCGTGGAGGTGGGGCTCGACGTGCCCGAGGCCAACCTGATGGTGATCCTCGGGGCGGAGTTCTTCGGCGTGGCGCAGCTGCACCAGCTCCGCGGGCGGGTCGGCCGCGGAGGGCAGCGCGCGGCCTGCCTGCTGGTGCCCGAGGGCGAGGCCGAAGGCGCCGCCGCGCGCCTGGAGGAGGTCGCCGCCTGCGCCGACGGCTTCGTGCTGGCCGAGCGCGACTTGGCGCGGCGCGGGGCAGGGGAGTGGTTCGGCGAGCGCCAGTCCGGCGCCGACCTCACGCTGCGCTTCGCCGACCCGGTGCGAGACGCCGCGCTCCTCACGGCGGCGCGCGAGGCGGCAGCCCGCATCGTCGCGGACGACCCCTCGCTCGCCCGTCACCCCACGCTCTCCCGCGCGGTCCGCCGCCTGCTCCAGCGCGGCGCGTCGCCCGTGGCCGAAGAGGCGGGCTGAGCCGTGGCGACCACCCGCCGCGGGGCCCTCGATGCGACCGTCTCGGTGGCCCTGGCGGCGGCCGTCCTCGACGCCACCGTGGCCTTCGGGCGCGACGCCGACGCGGCTTGGTCGGCGCTGCCCCTCAGCCTCCCGGGCTCGTCCGTCGCCTTCGTGCTCGCCGTCGGCCTCGCGGGCGCCCTGCTCGCCTCGGTCGCCCACCGCACGCCCCCGCGCGCTCGCGCCGCGCTCTTCCCCGTCGCCGCCGCCGCGGCGGGCGCGCTCGCCGGGATCGCCCTCTTCTCCGGCACCGGCGTGCGGCGACTCGGTCTACAGCGCCCCCTGGTCGCCCTCGCGGCGCTCTCGGCCGCTGCGATCGCGGCGTTCATCGTGGGTCGCGGCGTGCGCGTGCGCCCTCCAGCCGTCCTCGTCGCCGCCGCCGCGGTGGTCACCTACGCGCTCCACGCCACGGTGCTTGTCCGGCAGTACGACCTGCTCCACGCGCTGCTGGCAGCCACCGCGGCGGCGCTATGGTGCAGCGCAGCATCCCGGGGCGCCGGGGACGGCTTCGTCGGCCGCGCAAGGTGGCTCCGCGCCCTCGCGCTGGCCCTCTCCCTCGGGGCGGTGGTCGGGCTCGTCCGTAGCCACCGCGCCCGCTCGACGTTGCGCCGCGTGGCGCCGCTGGGACAGTACGTCGCCCGCGCCGTCGGCGCGCTCGGGCCGCGCGAAGACGGCGAGGAAGTCGCGCGTCCGGCGCCTCGCGCAGGAGGCCCTTCGTTGCCCATGACCGCGGGGGACGTGGTGCTGGTCACCGTCGACGCGCTCCGGGCCGACGCGCTCCGGGCGCTCGGAGGGCGCGGCCGGATGCCCCACCTCGACGCCCTCGCGGCCCGGGGGCTGGTCTTCCGGCGGGCCTATGCTGCGACGCCGCATACGAGCTACTCGCTGGCCTCGCTGATGACGGGCACGCACGCCCGCGCGGCGATGGCCCTCGGCTCGACCTTCGGGCGCGGCACCACCCTCGCGGGTCGGCTGCGGGAGGCGGGCTTCGTCACGGCCGGCTGGTACCCGGCGGCGGTGTTCTCCGTCGACGGCGACCGCTTCCGCGCGCTGGCTTCCCGGGGCTGGGATCTCCAGCACGCGGTCGAGGCCGGGGACGACGCCCCGGCCCGCGTGGCCCAGGCGCTGCGGTGGGCGCGCGCGCTCCCGCGCGATCGTCGGGCCTTCGCCTGGGTGCACCTCTTCGAGCCGCACGAGCCCTACGCGCTGCACCCCGAGCACCCGTACGGGCCCGGCGCCCGGCAGCGCTACGACGCCGAGTGCTCAGCCGTCGATGACGCCCTCGCCACGCTCTTCGGGGGTTGGGGGCGGACCGCCACCTGGATCGTCACGGCCGATCACGGCGAGGAGTTCGGCGAGCACGGGGGTTCCTTCCACGGCACCTCCCTCTATGACGAACAATCCCGGGTGCCGCTGGTGATCGTGGTGCCCGGCGTGGCACCGCGGGTGGTCTCGTCGCCGGTGAGCCTCGTCGACGTTCTCCCGACCGTGCTCGCCGGGGTCCGGGCGATCGCACCACCCGGGGTGGAGGGCGTCGACCTGGGTCCCATGGCCCGCGCCGACTCGGCCACCGCCCAGGCCTTCGCGGAGACGGGCAACCTCCGGATGGTGGTCGACGGCGACGACAAGCTCATCGTCGACACCGCCGACGGCACCCTCGAACGCTACAACCTCGCCCGTGATCCGGCCGAGCGGCGCAACCTCGCCGATGACGACCCGGCGCGCACCCGGGCCCTGCGCGCGCGGGTGATGCAGTGGGAGTCCGCCCACGCCGAGGCTGCGGCGGTGCGTTCGCGGCGGGCGGCGGCGGTGATCCCTCCAGCGCTGGCGCGGGCCCTCCAGGGCGACCGCGCGGCGGCGCCGGAGGTGACGGGGTGGATGTCCCGCGGCGACGACGAGGCGGCGATGGCGGCCGCCCGGGTGCTCGGAGAGCTGGGCGACGACGGAGCCGTCGTGCGGGACGGCCTCGCGGCGCTGCTCGACCGCGCCCCGGTGCTGAGCGAGGAGGCCGCCGTGTCGCTGGTGAGGCTGGGCGACGAGCGCGGCAGGGAGCTCGCCGAGAGGGTGCTGCGGGGCGGTAACGACGAGGTGCAACGCCGTCGGGCCGCCCTCGGGCTGGCGCGCTGGCGGGTGCCCGAGGCCGTGCCGATGCTCAACGCGTGGGCCATGGATGCCCGCGCCTCGGACGCCGAGCGTGACCGGGTGATCGCCCCGCTGCTGGAGATGCGCTCGCCGAGCTCGCGACCGGTCTGGGAACACCTCCTGGAGAGCCCTCGGCTCGCCCCGGTGGCGGCCGAGGCGCTCGGGGCGCTGGGTGACCCGACCACGATCCCGGCGCTGCACGCCGCGCTCGGGCGCTGGCGCTATCCCCTCACGCAGCGGGCCGCGGTCGACGCGCTCCTCACCCTCGGTGACCCCGAGGCGCTCGCCCGCACGCGCACGGCCCTGTCGGCGTACGATCCGCTCGAGCGGGTCAGCGGGTTGCTCGCCCGCGCGCAGGAGCCGGGCGCCACCATCGCCGGTTGGCGGGGCACGTCTCGGCGCTTCCTGCGACGCGGAACCTTCCCGCTGCGCGCGCGGCGCTTCGAGCCCGTCCAGCGGATCTACCTCCAGCTCGACGCCCAGGACGCGGGCGCCGTGAGCGTCAACGGCCTCGATCCGCAGCCGGTGCACCGCGGCGCCCAGCAGGTGGTGGTGACCCTCGCCCGGCCGAGGGTGCTCCGCACGGTGACGCTGCGGTCGTCCGTCGGGGTGTCCGTTGGGATGATCGCCGCGCTCCCGCCGGTCGCTCTCCCGTAGAAGCAGGTTCAGCCCCGGGCGAGCGCCGCGGCGAGGGCGGCGCGCAACCTCTCGGCCCTCGTCGGATCGGCCCAGCAGGCGAACTCCACCCGGCCCGCGAGGTGCTGCGCGAAGGCGGGGTGCTGCGCGCGGTTCTGGCTCTCCAGGCCGTGCTTCGCGGCGTTGTGCAGCGTCGCCCGCAGCAGCCGGAGCTCGTCCCGCGGCATGGTCGGGCGCTCGTTGACCGTGAGGCCGGTGACCTCCTGGCGCGCGCCCCGGCGCATGACCTTCGTCTTCGCGGTGTTCTCGGTGAAGCCCTCGGAGGCCACCACGCTCACCACGCTGCGCCGGAGCCGACCCACGCGGGTCTCGTCGTCCCCCGAGAACGTCAGGTCGTCGGCGTAGCGGGTGTACTTGAAGCCGTGGCGCGCCGCGAGCGCGGCGAGGCGCGCGTCGAGGCGCTTGCAGAGCGCGTTGGTGATCGCCGGGCTGGTGCACGCGCCCTGTGGCAGCACCCGATCGCCGAGCGCCAGGTACACCACCCGACCGTCGACCTCGACCCGCGCGCGCGGCGGCTCGGTGCAGAGCAGCGCCAGGATCGTCGCGACGTGCTCGTTGTACCCGAGCTTCCGGAAGAGTCCCTTCACGCGACGGAAGGTGATCGAGGGGAAGAAGTCCTTCAGGTCGAAGTTGGCGACC
>CAIOSS010000063.1 GCA_903860995.1 uncultured delta proteobacterium
TCGGTCTGCGCAGCGGCCTCGGCGGTCGCGTCCGACGGCGTCGCCGCCCGGGGCACGTACGCGGGCGGCAGCCCCGTCGCGGCGTACTGCGCCATCAGCTCGCGCAGGCGCGGCGCGATCGCCTCGGGCTCGGGCATCGGCGTCGGTGTGGTCGCATCGCCGGCGGGCGCCGGTGCCTCGCGCACGCGGCGCCGACGGTCGGCGTTGGAGGCCTTGTCGAGCGGCATCACGACGCACAGCCGCGTGCCGTGGCGCTCGTCGTAGAGGTCGACGCACGACAGGTCCCAGCGCGCGTACCGCACCGAGAGCGTGGTCAGTTGTCGATAGCGGGAGGGCACCTCGAAGCGCACGCCGTCGAGTGTGAAGGTGCCGTCGCTCTTGCGTTGTCGCCGCTCGGCCTTCATCCGAAACGCCCGTCGCAGCGCGTCGCTCGAAGGGCTCGGGCGACCCACCGAGGGCGCGTGCAGGAAGCGGTCGAAGGGCGTCGAGCCGGTCTCCCGATGGACCTTGTGGTGATACTCGCCTTCGAGCCACGCCATCGTGGCTTCGTTGAGCAACGCGAGCGTCAGCTCCGGGTGCCCTTCGAGCATCGCCATCAGGCGTCCCTCCACCTGGGCCCAGAAGATCTCCATCTTCGCATTTTGCTCGGGGCTGTAGGCCCGCGTGGTGTCCCCGACGATGCCCAGCGCGGCGAGTCCCTCGACGGTCTCGGCGGCGACCATCGCACTGCCGTTGTCGGTCAACAGGTGCCTCGGCAACCCGCGCTTCTGGATCGCCTGCGAGAGCCCATGCACCAGGTCGGCGGCGGTCTCGCCCGCGTACCACTGGCCGTGGCAGAGGAGGCGCGAGTGGTCGTCGATCACGCCGAGCATCCGCGGCGTCACCCACTGCCCGTCGGGCAGCAGCACCTTGCGCGAGCCGACGTGGAAGTCGAGGTGCCACAGCCCGTGGACGTGCGTGGCCTCGTAGCTCCGCGTCTCGCGCAGCGTCCGCGCCACCGCGGCGCGCACCTCGCCCGGGCGCGCGACCTCGTGCAGCCTCGGCTGACGCGTGAGCCCGCGACGATGGAGGTAGCGCCGCACCGTCGCGTACGAGGGCATCACGCCCAGCGTGGGGTCCTCGCGCACGAGCGTGCCGAGGTTGTCCGCGTGCAGCTGGAACGACCACCCCGGATGCCGCTGGTGCTGCGCCGCGAGGGCGATGCCCATGCGCGCGGAGACCGCCGGCTGCGTGCCGCGGTCGGCTCGCACCTGACGCCGCAGCGCGCTCACCGGATCGACGCGCTCACCTTTCGCGGCGTACATCCACCGCTCGATCGTCGAGGCGCTGAACGTCACCGGCGCCGCGGTGGTGGGGTGCTGCCACGTCTGCGCAGCGAGCGCGGCGATCGCACGGCGCACCCCGCCACGCGCCGTGGGCGGCGCGGCCAACAGCTGACCCACGACCGCGAATCGCATCCGCGCCCACTCATCTGGAACCCTCGTACCGTGCTCGTCTTTCACCCGTTTTGCTCCCTTCGTCGGACCCGGGAGGGACCGTATTCGTCGGGTCCGCGGGCGTCGTCGGGCGTGCTCTGCGGGCTTTAGAAACCCATCAAGATGCGTGATCCCTTCCCCGGCGAGGTGGTGCTCAACGGGAGCAGCCAGGCCAGGATCCATTGCACCCGCTCGACCTCGTCCATCGCGCCCATCGCGTCGAGCCACGACCTCGGCAACGTGTCGATGGCGGGCGCGGGGATCAGTCGCCCGCACACGCGCTTCCAGACCTCGCTCACGACGAAGGTCTGGAGCCACCACCGTCGCCAGCGCCCGAGGGTCCGGCGGCTGACACCGAACCACGCGGTGAGCTTCGCGGCGCGCACGGCGGTGATGCCGTGGCGCATCGCCGAGGCCAGGACGACGACCGCGGCGGGATAGACGCGCCGGCCGAGGAAGCGCACCGACGGCGGGGTGGTGCGCTTGCGGCACGTGTCGCGATCACAGCAGAAGCTGAAGCGCCGGTCGTAGTCGGGGCCGAGCACGGCGGGGCTGCCCCGTGGCTTGCGCGGGTAGTTGGCGCGGTGCAGCCGCCCGCCGCACCACACGCAGCCGCCCTCCCGGGCGTCGGAAGCGAGGTCGTCGTCGAA
>CAIOSS010000064.1 GCA_903860995.1 uncultured delta proteobacterium
GGCCGTCGCGCGTCGCTACGGATTCTCCCCCTGCGTCGACGTGCTCCTCACCGGCCCGGACGGCCGGCGGGTTGCGGTCGAGTTCGAAGTGAGCCGGGCCGAACCCGTGGCGAATCAGGTGAAGTTCCTGGTGGCCCTCCACCCGGGCGACCTCCGACGGGACGACGTCGTGATCAGCATGATGAGCAGCCACGTCGCGCGCGGGCTTATGTGAGCGTGGTCTCGATAGTTGGTAAGCGCTGCACGAGCCCGCGTTCTTCCTGCGCCCCTTCGCCGGATGCAGGGTTGGTGGCATGGCGACTGTCTCTTCCAAACAGACTCTGGGTGCCGTCCCCACGACGGTGCAGCGGTGGCGTGAGCGTGTCAGCGCATGGCGAGCGAGTGGCCTGACGGCCGACGCTTTCGCTTCCGGCAAGGAGTTCTCCTCGGGCACGCTGCGATGGTGGTCGAGCCGGCTGGGGCGCGCGCCCGCGGCCACGTTCCTCGAGCTGCTGCCACGACCGGCGACGAGTGCGCCCGAGCCCCCGCGCGACCTGCTGATCGAGGTCGGCGCTGCGCGTGTGCGCGTCGCGCCGGGCTTCGACCCGACGCACCTGGCCGCCGTGGTGCGCGCTCTCGCCGAGGGGGCGCGATGATCCCCATCGGCGTGCAGGTCTTCGTCGCGCTCGAGCCCATCGATCTGCGCTCCGGCTTCGAGCGCCTCGCGGGCCTCGCCCAGGAGCGCCTCGGCTACGACGCGCGCGGCGGCGCGCTCTTCGTCTTCGTCGGCCGACGAGGCACGGCCGCGAAGGTACCTTTCTTCGACGGCACGGGGCTGTGCCTGTTCCACAAGCGCCTCGATCGCGGCACCTTCCGCGTGCCGACGGCGGCGCCCGGCGCGACGCATCTGGAGATCGACGAGGCGACCTTCGAGACGCTGCTCGACGGGCTCGCCATCGCGCCGGAGGCCCCTCCTCCCGCGCGACCGCCGCGCCGCCGTCTCCAATGAAACTTACAGGGTCTTGTAAGTTTCACTCGACAACGGAGTGCGCGCTTTCTATGAGTCGCGCATGTCCGACGCGACCTCGCCCGCAACCCGACCCGCCGACGCCGCGCGGCTGATCGAGCTGGAGCGAGAGAAGGCCGCGCTGACCGAGCGCTTGCAGGACGCGGAGGCTTCGCTGGAGCGCGTGCGCCGCGCCTACACGCACGCGCTCGAGCAGCTCCAGCTCCTCCGCCGACGGCTCTACGTGGCCTCCGCCGAGCGCGCCGAGGTGGACGCCACGCAACTCGCCTTCGACGCGATGTTCGAGCAGGTCCAGGCGCTCTCCAAGACGCTCGACGCGGCTGCGCTGGCCGACGGCGACGGCGGCGACGAGGGCGAGGACGACGCGGACGCGGACGACAAGACCAAGCGCAAGCGAAGGGCCCCGCCGACCGGCCGCCGCGACCTGGCCGACACGGACCTGCCCGTGATCCGCGTCGAGCTGACCGACCCGGAGCTGGAAGGCAAGGCCGAGTGCATCGGCTTCGAGGAGAGCTCGCGGCTCGGCTACGAGAGAGGCGGCGCGCGGCGCATCGTCGTCGCCCGCGCCGTCTACAAGGTCACCGAGCCCGAGGCCCCTCCCGCCGCGGACGCGCCCGAGGCGTCGGCGCCGGCGTCCGAGACGCCGCCCCGCTTCGTCACCACGCCGCTGCCCAAGGAGTTGTTCCGGCGGGCCCTGCTGGCGCCCTCGATGATCGCGCACGTGCTGGTGAGCAAGTACCTGCTGGGGGTGCCCTTCTACCGCCTCGAGCAGAGCTTCGCGCTCCAGGGCTTCTCGCTCGATCGCGGCACCATGAGCCGCTACGCCGAGGACGTCGGCGCGACCCTCGGCGCGATCGTCGAGGCCGCCCGTGACGAGGCCATGCGCACTGCCTTCTGCCTCTCGACGGACGCGACGGGCGTGCGCATCCAGCCTGGCCCGTTGCAGGAGCGACAACGAGGTCCCTGCCGCAAGGGTCACTTCTTCGTGGTGCTGGCCGACCGCGACCACGTCTTCTTCGAGTACCAGGAGCGGCACACCTCCGCCGCGGTCTGCTCGATGTTCAAGGGCTACTCGGGATACCTGCAGGCCGACGCCCACGCCGTCTACGACGCCCTCTTTGCGGGACGGCCCCCGGTCGGGAGACCGCCCGATCCCGAGCAGGGTCCGCCGCCCAAGGAGGTCGGCTGCTGGAGCCATTGCCGCCGCGGCTTCTGGGAGGCCATGGTCTGCAAGCAGGCCGTGGGCGTCGAGGGCCTGCGCCGCATCGACGCGATCTTCGCCGCCGACCGCGCCCTGGCCGACCTGCCACCCTCGACCCGCAAGCGTCGCCGCGAGGAGCGCGTGCGCCCGTTCGTGGACGCCTTCTTCGCGTGGGTCGAGGCGGAGTCCGTCGTGCCTCGCCCGCGGGGCTACGCGACGTCCGCGCTCGGCTACGCCCGCAACCAGGTCGGGCCCCTGCGGCGCTTCCTGGAGGACGGGCGGCTGCGACTGGAGAACAACGGGGCGGAGCGGGCGCTTCGGCCCATCGCCGCGGCGCGCAAGTCGTGGCTCTTCTTCGGCAGCGACGACCACGCCTCGGCCGCGGCCAACCTCTTCTCGTTGGTGGCCTCGTGCAAGCTCCACGGGCTCGACCCCGAGAGCTACCTCGCCGATGTCATCCGCGTGATGGCGTACTGGCCTCGCGCCCGGTACCTTGAGCTCGCGCCCCGGTACTGGGCCGACACCCGCGCTCGGCTCGACCACCGCGAGCTCGCGCGGCCCCTCGGGCTCGTGACCGTCCCCCCGCCGCGCACGGCGGAAGAAGAGACGGCGACCGACTGACGACGGGGAGTCCATGCGTCCGTGCATCGTGGCGATGGAGACTCGCCACGTCGAGAACGCCGGCTCGTGCAGCGGTTACGGTGCGCTACGCGCGCTGGGACCTGTCGTGCGTCGACCTCTACGACGAGCGCCACGGCACGCGGCTGTGCGTCGTGATGCCGCTCGACAAGGCCGCCAACGCCGACCGTCGGCGACGCGTGCGCGAGGCGGCAGCGCCCGTCGGGGACGCGACCACGCCGGTGCCGATGCCCGAGCCCGAGGCGATCGCGCCGCGCCTGCGCGAGCTGATGGCGCAGTACGCCGCGACGGGGCTGCCGCCCGCGTACGTGCCCCGGGCGGCGACGCCGTCGGACGCGACCGCCGAGGCCGCTGCGCAGACCGA
>CAIOSS010000065.1 GCA_903860995.1 uncultured delta proteobacterium
CGCCGCGGCTGGAGGAGGCCCTCGCGGTGATCACCGGCGAGCGCTCCCCGGCGCGCGGGCGCGGGCTCGCGGCGCTGCTCTCCTCGGTGGCGGGACTCTTCCCGGTGGCGGGCTGCACGCTGCTGTCACTGCGCGGGTCCTTCGCGCTGGAGCCGGGGGTGATCGACCGGCTGGTGGTCGACGAGGCGGGACAGTGCGCGCCCGTGTACACGGTGGCCGCGCTCGCCCGCGCCCGGCGGGCGCTGGTGACCGGCGACGTGGCGCAGCTCCCGCCCGTGTACACCCTCGACGACCGCCTCGACGACCGCCTCGCCCGCGGGCTCGACGCTGCGGCGACGGGTCCCTTCCGCATGGGCGCGTCGGCCACCACGTCGGCGCAGGCCGTGGCCGAGGCGCGCGCGGCGGCGCCCCGCGCGCTGGTGGAGCACTTCCGCTCGCAGCCCGAGATCGTGGCGCTGGCGTCGCGGTGGAGCGGCCACGCGCTCGACGTGCGCACCGCCCCGCGCTCGCTCGCGGGGGTGTCGCGGCGGCTGTCCCGACCGGTGCGCGTGGTGGACGTGCGCGGCCGCGGCGAGCGCGCCCCGGAGGGGATCGTCAACGAGGCGGAGTGCGCCCGGGTGGTGGCGCTGGTGGCGGGGCTGGTGGCCGACGGGGTCGCGGCGCGCGACGTGGCGGTGCTCACGCCCTTCGTGGGGCAGAGCGCGCGCATCGAGCGGGAGCTGCTGCGCCTCGGCCTCGCGCGCGCCGACGGGGTGCTGGTGCGCACGGTGCACAGGCTCCAAGGGGGGGAGCGCCGGGTGGTGGTGTTCTCGGTGGCGGCGACGGAGCCGAAGCACCTGCGCTGGCTGGCCGGGCGCCCGCACCTCCTGCACGTCGCCGCGAGCCGCGCGCAGGACCACCTCGTGGTGTTCCTCGACGCCGAGCGCGCCGCGCGGGAGCCCCTGCTCGGGCCGCTGATCGAGCTCGCGGGGCGCGGCTGAGCCGCTAGACCGCGCGGCGCCCCATCGGCGACCATCGCCGCCCATGCACGACGGATCGAACCCGCTGCTCCGCGCCGTCCACGCCCGCGGGTCGCGCCCCGCGCTCGTCGTCGACGGGCTCACCCTCAGCTTCGCCGAGCTCGACGACCGCAGCGCGGGGGTGGCCGCCGCCCTCGCGCACCGCGGCCTGGGCAAGGGCGACCGCGCGGCCCTGGTGCTCCGCTCGTCGCTCGACGGCGTGGTGTGCCTCCTCGGCTGCCTGCGCCGGGGCGTCGTGGTGGTGCCGGTCAACCCCGGCTACCAGGGCGCCGAGCTCGCGCACGTGCTCGCCGACAGCGGCGCCGTCCTGGTCATCGAGGACGAGGCCTGCGCGGCCCTGCACGCCCTCGGGCCGGGGCCCGCGCGGGTCGGCTCGCGGGCGCTGGTGGACGAGGGCGCGGCCACCGCCGACGCCGCCGACGCCGCCCTGCACGAAGACGACCTCGCGATGCTCATCTACACCTCTGGGACCACCGGGCGATCGAAGGGCTGCGCGCACACCGTCGGGAGCCTCGCCGCGGGCGTCGCCGCGCTCATGGCCCTCTGGGGCGTCACCGACGCGGACGTGGTGCTCAACGCGCTGCCGTTGTTCCATGTGCACGGGCTCTGCGTGTGTCTGCTGGGGGCGCTCTCGCGGGGCGCGTGCACCCGGCTGCTCCCGCGCTTCTCGCCGGAGGCCGTGGTGGACGGCGCGCGCCGCGGGGCGACGGTGTTCATGAGCGTGCCGACGATGATCCACCGGCTGCTCGGGGCGCTCGACGACGACGGGGCGGCGGCGCTCGGGTCCCTGCGGCTCGTGACCTGCGGCTCGGCGGCGCTCCCGGCGGAGCAGCTGCGGGCCTTCGAGGCGCGCACCGGGGTCACCATCCTGGAGCGCTACGGCATGAGCGAGACGCTCATCACCCTGAGCAACCCGCTGGAGGGCGAGCGGCGCGCGGGGGCGGTCGGGTGGCCGGTGCCGGGGACGGCGATCCGGGTGGTGGACGACGAGCTGTGGGTGAGCTCCGCGGGCGCCATGAAGGCCTACTGGAACCGCCCCGACGCCGACGCCGAGGCCTTCGTGACGGACGCCGTGGGACAGCGGTGGTTTCGCACCGGCGACGTGGTGGCCCTCGACGACGACGGGTGCGTGCGGGTGGTCGGGCGCGCCAGCCAGGACATCCTGAAGGTCGGCGGGTACAAGCTCTCGACGCGCGAGATCGAGGAGCAGATCGAAGGCCACCCGGCGGTGCGCGAGGTGGCGGTGGTGGGCGTCGCCGACGCCGAGTGGGGCGAGCGGGTGTGCGCCGTGGTGGCCCTGCGCGAGGGCGCGACCCTCACGCTGGCCGAGCTGCAGGCGCACGTGAAGCTGGCGGAGGTGAAGCGCCCGCGCGAGCTGGTGCTGGTCGACGCGCTCCCGCGCAACGCCCTGGGCAAGGTGATGAAGGCGGCCCTGAAGGCGCGACCCGACTAAGTTCACGGCGGCGGTTCCCTACACCCTTTGAAATGGTGTAACCCTGGTCGGGATGATCAGCGCGGTGGGCATCCGGGTGCACTCTTGTCGCAGCTGCGCGGCCTGCGTCCCGCCGGTCGCGTCGGGCGCCGCCACCGCCGCGGTGGCCGAGAAGGCCCAGAAGGTGACCCGCGCCGACGGCGCAACGATCGAGCGCGACCGGGAGAAGCGGCCCGTCACCGGCTCCAGGGAGGCCGCGGGCGCCCGGCCCGACGGCCGTACGCCGAGCGCCGAAGAGAAGGGCCGCGCGGAAGCCGAGCGCCGGCGCGACGACGACCCATCGACCGCCGAGGCCCGTCGGGAGAAGCGGGACGTCGCCCGCCCGGAGGGCAAGCGGCCGGGCAACGCGCAGAGCCCCGAAGAGCAGGCGCAGATCGCCGCGCTCCGCAAGCGCGACGCCGACGTGCGGGCCCACGAACGCGCGCACCAGATGGCCGCCGGGGGCCTCGCGGGCGGCGCGACGTATACCTACCAGCGCGGCCCCGACGGGCAGCTCTACGCCATCGGCGGCGAGGTGCCGATCTCCGTCGGGCCGGGTCGTACGCCCGAGGAGACGATCCAGCGCGCGCGCACCGTGCGCTCCGCGGCCCTCGCACCGGCGTCGCCCTCGGGGCCCGACCGCGCGATCGCCGCCGCGGCCTCCAGCATGGAGGCGCAGGCGCTACAGGAGATCAACGCCCGGGAGAGCGAGCCGGCCAAGGGCGACCGACGCACCGAGGCCTACGAGGCGATGTCGCGCAGCGGCGAGGCGAAGCCCGAGGGCCGCTCGCTAGACGTCGTCGCCTGAGGGCGTCGCCGGCTCGGTCGCCAGGTCGAGCTGGCGCATCGTGCGCAGCGAGCCCGACTCGGTGAGGTAGACCCCCGTCGCGCGCACCTGACCCTGGAGGGCGTCACGCGCGTCGGGCGTCCACACCCGGAGGCGCTGCCAGGCCGCGTCGCCCTCGTCGATCCAGCCGTCGCCGTCGAGGGCCGCGAGCTCGGCGCCGTTCGTGGCGCGCCCGTCGCCGTCGGCGTCGTCGACGAGGAAGGCGCTGCCGGCGCCGATGCGCTGCAGCCGCGGCTCCCCCGCGAGGGGGTCGCGCTCCTCGTCGGCGGCGGCCTGCTCCTCGGCCTCGTCGGCGGCCGACCGCGCGGCGTCGGAGAGCGCCACGACGTCGCCGTTGGACGGTCGCACCGGGGGCGGCGTGCGCCACGTCTCGATGCGCGCGGAGGTCGTCACCGACCGGCTCTTCAGGGTCTCCGCGCTCAGGGTCAGATCGCTCGCCAGCACCCGCATCACAAGCCTCCAGTGCTGGCAGAGCGGCCACCCCCTGCCGGAGGTTGAATCGCAATCTGACGCCCGTGGCCCGGGCGGCGTTGCGCGCCCCGATGGCCGCGTGCGAGCGTGCCTCCCATCACCGATGAACTCGACCGGACGCGTCGGTCCGCCGCCCGTCGCGGCGCCTGGGGAGCGCGCGATTTCACAGCCCCTGGGGGTCGTCGCGCCGCCGCCCCCGACCGAGGGGCGCGGTGACACCGTACGGGTGGGCACGACCCCGGCCCGGTCGGCCGAGCTCCTGGCGTGGGTGCGGTCCCGCCTCGCGGAGCCGCTCGGGGGCCTCGACCTGTCGTCCATCGGGGTACCCCTCCCCGCGGCCTTCGCGGCGCTGCGAGACGACCCGACGGCCCGCGCGGCGCTCGCCCGCACGCTCGCCGCCGCAGGATGGACCGACCCGCGCATCGAGCCCGAGCCCGACGGCGCGCTGGTGCTACGGGCCAAACCCGCCGTGCCCGCGGACCTCGGCCCGACCGCCGCCGTCGCCGGCCCTGCGGTGACGCCCCGCGCGATGGTGTCCGCCTGGATCGCCGTCCGCGTGGCGGCGCTGGACGACCCCGCCCGCCCGCTGCTGGAGCTGCCCCTTGCGGGCCCCGACGACCGCGCCCTCGCGATCCCCCTGCGCAGCGACGCCGGGCTCCGCACCCACGCGCTCGCCGAGCTCGCGGCGGCGGGGTTTCCCCGCGCCACGCTCGACGACCTCGACCTCCCCGCCCTGGCCCGGATCACCCTGCGACACCCCGAGCGCGAGCTCCGTCGACCGCCGCCCTCCCCCGATCGGGCCGTCGACGCCGCGCCCACCGCGGAGTCCGGCCGGGTGCGATCGCCCACGATCGGGCTCCCGATCGGGGTGGCGCCGCGGGTCGAGCTCCCCCCCGGGATGGCGCTCCCTGGTCTGGTCGCGCCCCGGGAGGGTGTGACCACGGCGCGCCTGCGCCTCGCAGAGCTGGTCGCCTTCGCCTCCGCCCCCGGCTCGATCGTCCCGGTGCCCCGCTGGACCTGGGTGCCCCTCGGCGCCCTCGCCGCCCTGGGCCTGGGGTGGCTTCTGTCGTAGCGTCGGCCATCGCGCCGGGCGCCCTTGCGGGCGTAGACCACCTGGGATAGTGCGGTGCGCGCGGGTTGCCTACGTCATCCTACACCGCATCAAGAGGAGTCGAGCTCATGGTCCTGGGAAGCTGGCGTCGCGGGTGGCGCCTCGGTTTGATGCTGGCTCTGGCGGTCCCTGCGGTGAGCGGCTGCGCGACGGACGAGGAGATGGCCATCGACGAGAGCGGTGAGTTCGTCGAGCCGGTCACCGACGTCAACCACACGGCGGTGCGCAACCAGTCCATCGGCAACTGCTGGGCGTACGCGGCGACGGGCTGGGCCGAGTCGCTGCACCGCGCCCGCACCGGCCAGGAGATCAACATCTCCGAGAGCTGGATCACCTTCTGGGACTGGTACGGCAAGATCGCGGGCGGCCGCGTGACGACCACCGCGGGCCGCGCCGAGGTCCCCACCGGCGGCTGGTGGGACGGCGCGATGACCATCCTGCGGGCGCGCGGCGTGGTCTACGAGTCGGAGTTCATCCCCGAGGAGGCGGAGGCCGCCCGCTCGACGCGGCAGTCCGACGCCCTCCGCGCGATCAACACGGCCCTCAACGAGGGCGGCGCCCTGGCCACCGCCGAGGCGCGGCGCGACCCGGCGCTGGTGCTCTCCACCCTCTTCGACGCGTGGCAGCTCTCGCCCGCGGTCCGCGCCGAGGTCACCCGGGTGTTCACCGCGCGCGGCACCGCCACCCTGCCCGCCTCGCGCACCACGGCCGACGGCTTCTTCCGGCCGATCGCCTCCATCCCCGTGCGCACCTCGGCGTATCGCAATGGCCGCGGTCAGCAGGTCGACGGCACCCTGGCCGACGTCATCGGCTACGGCCGCTTCGCCTGGCGCAGCGCCTCGTACGGCACCACCGCCTCGGCGCGCACCAGCTTCCACCAGCGGGTGATCCGGGCCCTCAACGACAACCAGCCGGTGCTGGTCTCCTGGCTCGTCGACTTCAACGCGATGTCGTCGGCAGGGATCTTCCGCATGTCCAACCTCACGATGGCGGGGCGCCAGGGCGGCCACCTCACACCGATGGAGGACTACCAGGTCGTCGTGCGCCAGCCGGGCCAGCCCGAGCGCACCCTCCGCGCGGGCGAGCTCGCCTCCGAGGCCGATCAAGACCTCGCGGCCCGCTACGGCACCCTGGAGTTCATCCGCATCAAGAACTCCTGGGGCACCGCGCGCGACCCCTCGGGCACCGGCTTCTTCGGCGGGTACAACGACCTCTACGTCGACTACCTCAACGGCCCCATCACCTGGACCGCCGACATGGCCCCCCGCACGCCGCTCTCCAGCGTCATCCTCCCGCCCGGCTACTGATCCCCCTCGAGAGTCTCCCTCCGAACGGATCACCGGCCTCGCCGATCGAGGGGAGCGCCCGCCCAGGCCTTCAGACCCCCTGTAGCGAGGGCCTACGCCGTCCCGACGATCACCCGCGGATGCACCAGCGAGCCCGCGCTCCCGGCCAGCCGCAGCCCCGGCATCACGCACGCCACCACGAGCCCCTCGTCCGCCGGCTCCGGGCGCTCGCCCGCCTTGTCCATCGTCGCCGCGCCGTAGCGCGCGCCCACCGCGGCCTCCACCAGCTCGCAGCCCGCCGCCGCCGCCGCCGTCGTCAGCGCCCGCCGCTCGTCGTCGCCCAGGGCCGCGC
>CAIOSS010000066.1 GCA_903860995.1 uncultured delta proteobacterium
CGGCTTCGGCAACTGCGACGGCGACGCGGCCAACGGCTGCGAGGTCGACCAGCGCAGCGACGTGCGCCACTGCGGCGCGTGCAACAACGTGTGCCCGACGAGCAACGGCGCCGCGACCTGCAGCGCGGGCACCTGCGGCATCACGTGCAGCGCGGGCTTCGGCAACTGCGACGGCCTCGGCGCCAACGGCTGCGAGGTGAACACCCTCACCACGCTGGCCCACTGCGGCGGCTGCGGCCGGGCGTGCAGCCTCGCCAACGCGACCCCGGCGTGCGCCGCCGGGGCCTGCGCGGTGGCGAGCTGCAACACCGGCTTCGCCAACTGCGACGGGGTCGCGAGCAACGGCTGCGAGGCCAACCTCGCGACCAGCGCCTCGCACTGCGGGGCGTGCGGTCGGGCGTGCGGGAGCGGGTTCTTCTGCGCCGCGGGCGCGTGCACCCGGGACTGCGGGGCGCTCGCCAACTGCTCCAACGTCTGCGTCGACCTGCAGACCGACGGGAGCAACTGCGGCGCCTGCGCGCGGGCCTGCACCTACGCCAACGCCGTCGGCGTCTGCCGCGCCGCGGCCTGCTCGCTCGGCGCCTGCAACGCGGGCTTCGGCAACTGCGACGCCAACGCGGCCAACGGCTGCGAGACCAGCACCACCAGCGCCGTCGCCCACTGCGGCGGCTGCGGCATGGCCTGCGCGCCGGCCAACGCGACCCCGGCGTGCACCGCCGGCCTCTGCGGCGTCGCGAGCTGCAACGCGGGCTTCGGCGACTGCGACGGCCTCGCGGGCAACGGCTGCGAGGTGAGCACCGCCACCAGCGTCGCCCACTGCGGCGCGTGCGGCAACGCGTGCGTGCCGCCGGCCAACAGCGCCGCCACCTGCGCCGCGGGCGCCTGCGGCTTCGCCTGCAACGCGGGGTACTACGCGAGCAGGTCGGGGTGCCTCGCCATCCCGGCGCCGCGGCCCACGTCGCCGCTCGCGACCGCGACGGCGACCACCCGGCGGCCGACCTTCCGCTGGGTCAACGCGGCGGGCTTCAGCGACGCGAGCATCCAGCTCTGCGCCGCGCGCTCGTGCGCCGCGGTGTCGCAGTCCGCGGACGTGACGGGCACCTCGTGGACGCCCGCGGCCGACCTCGCGGCGGGCGTGTGGTTCTGGCGCCTCGCGGGGCGCGCGGGGGCCAACCTCGGGCTGACCTACTCGCCGGTCTGGGAGGTGGTGGTCCCGCGGGTGAGCGCGACGGCGCGGGCGGGCTCCTTCGGGGCGCTCAACGACGTCAACGGCGACGGGTACATGGACATGGTCGTCGGGAGCGACCGCGGGGCCGCGGTGTACGTGTACTTCGGCGGCACCGCGGGCTTCCCGAGCTCGCCCTCGCAGACGCTCTCCGCGGCGACCGCGAGCCTCTTCGGCTACGCCGTGGACGCCGCGGGCGACACCAACGGCGACGGCTTCGGCGACGTGATCGTCGGCCTCCCGGGCAGCAGCCTCGCGCGGGTCTACCGCGGGTCGGCGGCGGGCCTGGTCACCTCCACCTGGACCACCCTCGGCGTGAGCGGCGTCAACGGCCTCGGGGGCTCGGTGTCCTGGGCTGGCGACGTCGACGGCGACGGCTACGGCGACGTGGTCGTGGGCGCCTGCTGGAGCGGCGCCGTGTGCGCGTCGCGGGCGTACGTGTTCCGCGGGTCGTCCGCGGGGATCACCACCGC
>CAIOSS010000067.1 GCA_903860995.1 uncultured delta proteobacterium
GCCTGGGCGGGTGCTCCCCTCGGAGGGCGAGGCTGGTGACTGCAGACCTGGGCGGGGGCACCGCCCAACCCGTCAGAACTACTGCGACGAGGTACTACCAGCGGCGTCGACGGACGCCGACGATCAGGGCCAGCGCGGCGAGCCCGAGGCTGCCCGGCACGCCCGCCCGGCCGGGCGCGGGCGCGGCGCTGCATCCGCCTTCGAGGCCCTCGGTGAGCACCTCGGCGCCGTCGTCGCCCGCGGGGCCCGCATCGGCGCGCGGCGGCGGCTCATCGCCCGCGTCGGGCTCTGCAGGGCTGCCTGCATCGACGGGCTCCGGGGGCCCACCCCCGTCGACGGGCTCCGGGGGACTACCCCCATCGACGGGCTCCGGGGGACTACCCCCGTCGGGCATGACGGGCGGCGGGGTGACTGCGCGCGGGCTCACGCGCACGGCGCAGCGCGCGGCGGTCTCGCTGCCGAACCAGGTGACACCCTCCTGCACGAGCCCGTAGGTCTCGGTGAGGGTGGTGGCCGTGGTGACCTCGGGGATGCCCAGCACGAAGGAGAAGCGGCCCACCGCGCCGGGCGCCGTGTCGCGGTCGACCCCGGAGGGACGGCCGCGGTTGACCCAGTTGACCATGTCGAAGAAGACGCCGTTGTGGTCGCGCGGGCCGGTGGTGCCCAGCCGCGTGCTGGCGACGGCCCAGGTCGCGGTGCCCGTGTTGCGGTACTCGAACCACGCCACCGGGCGCTCGCCCGAGGTGGCCGCCGTGGGGCAGCTCGCGGCGACGAAGGTGCCCGCGTAGGCAGGCGCCGCGGGGGGAGGCGGCGGCGGCGGGGTGACGCTGCCGTTGCCGCGGACGAGGTCGAGGTAATGGCTCCAGTTCCAGCCGTTGCCGCCGTTGCCCGGGTCGGTGTGGCCACCCGAGCCGCCGCAGTTGGTGGCGTTGGTGGCGCACGGCCCGCCGCTGCCGCTGCGCGGAACCTGGTAGTGCCCGATGATGTGCGCGCGGTCGATCGGGATGCCGTAGCGGTCGCAGAGGGCGCGGGTGAGGCGCGCGCTCGCGGCGTACATCCGCTCGGTGTACCAGCGGCCCGGGTCGGCCACGTAGCCCTCGTGCTCGATGCCGATGGAGCGCTGGTTGATGTTCCAGTTGCCGGCGTGCCACGCGGTGTCGCCGTGGGCGACCATCTGCGTGATCTCGCCGTCCGACGAGCGGATGTTGTAGTGCGCCGACGCCCCCGCCGCGGGGTTCTGGAACCACGACGTGCTGCCCGCGTAGGAGCCCTGCATCGTGTGGATGACCACGTACTGGATGCTCCCGCCGGAGCGCCCCGCGGTGTAGTTGCGCGTCGAGGCGGGCACCCAGCGGGCGGGCCCGTAGTCCGCGCTCGCCGACACCGCCTGCGTGACCCCGAGGCGCTCCTCCGCCGGGGGGAGCCCGGGGTGCGCGGCGACCTGAATACGCTCACCGGTAAAAGCCCGCTCCGAGACGCCACCGCGGAGGGCGGTGAAGACCTGCGACGCATACGAGACCTGCATCACCCGGTCGCGGAGGCCGGAGTAGCGCGCGACCGCCTCGGCCCAGGTCGCGAGCTCGTCGGGGTCGGCGCCGGTCTGCGCGCCGAGCTCCGCCAGCACCGCCGCGGCGCCCGCCACGCCGAGGCCCGTGTTGGTGCGCAGGGCCTCCTCGCCGACGCCCAGCAGCGCCCGCGCGCGGGCCACGGCGTCGATCGACCCGGTCGCCCGCAGGTGCAGCGGGCCGAGCTCGGGCTGGTTGTGCATCTCGTGGGAGCCGCCCTCGTCGCCGTGCTCGTCGGCGACCACGGGGTCGTCGAAGCGCGTCTCCGACCAGGCCACCGCCGCGAGGAGGTCGCGGGGCACCTCGTAGGCGGTCGCCGCGCGGGTGATCGCGTCGTCGAGGGAAACCGCGCTCGCGAAGGTCGCGGGGTCGACGGGGCCGTTGACGCAGCTCCCCAGGAGCACGGCCAGGACGGGGACCACGAAGCGGGACCGTGAGTGCATGGCGCGGATCATCAGCAATCGCCGTGCCCTTGTCACGCCGTTGCCCGTCGGGGGCACGTTCGGACATAGCATCCGCGGTCATCATGGCGAACGTGATCGACGGGAAGGGCGTGGCCGCGGCGTTGCGGGTGCGGGTGGCGGCGGCGGCGGCGGACTTCGCGGCGCGCGTCGGGCGGCCGGCGGGCCTCGACGTGGTGCTGGTGGGCGACGACGCGGCCTCGCAGGTGTACGTGCGCAACAAGGGCCGCGCGTGCGAGGAGGCGGGGATGCGCAGCGCCATCCACCGGCTGCCCGTGGACGCGGCGCAGGCGGAGGTGGAGGCGCTCATCGACGGGCTGATGGCCGACGAGCGGGTCGACGGGGTGCTGGTGCAATTGCCGTTGCCGAAGCACCTCGACGAGCAGGCGGTGCTCGACCGGGTGGCGCCCGAGAAGGACGTCGACGGCTTCCACCCGAGCAACGTGGGCGCGCTCTGGCTGGGCCGCGAGGGCCTGGTGCCGTGCACGCCGTGGGGCTGCATGCGCCTGCTGGACACGGCGGGGGTGAAGCTGGAGGGCGCGCGCGCGGTGGTGGTCGGGCGGAGCAACATCGTGGGCAAGCCCATGGCGGCGCTGCTGCTGCGCCGGAGCGCGACGGTGGTGATGGCCCACTCCAAGACGCAGGACCTCGCGGCGCTCTGCGCCAGCGCCGACGTGCTGGTGGCCGCGGTGGGGCGCGCGAAGATGATCGGCGCGGCGTGGGTGAAGCCCGGCGCGGCGGTGATCGACGTGGGCATCAACCGCACGGCCGAGGGCAAGCTGGTCGGCGACGTGGACTTCGACGCCGTGGTGGGCCACGCCGGTGCGATCACGCCGGTGCCGGGCGGCGTCGGACCGATGACCATCGCGTGCCTGCTGGAGAACACCATGCGCGCCGCGTGGCGCCGGGCGGGCCTTCCGAGGGCGGCGCTGTCGATCTAGCGGGGGCTCAGGGTTGGTCACTCGGGTGTCTGGTCACAACACCCCCGCTCCGGAGGGCGCCTCGGCGGCGCGGGCAAGGCGGTCGCGCACCGCCGCCCAGGCGTCGTCGGCCGGGACGTCTTCCACCACGATGTGCGCGCAGCCCGCGTCGTCGAGGGCGTGTAGCACCGCGAACAGCGCCCCCGCGTAGGCCGCCGCGTCGCGCGGCAGCGTGCGGGCGAGCACCCCCGCGGTGGGAGTCACCCGCGTGCCCTCGAGCGCGACCACCCCGACGGCCCCGTCGCCCTCGCGTCGCAGCGCGTCGACCACGCCGTCGAGCGCCCCGCCCGTCGCCCGCCGAAGCCCCGCGCGCGGGGCGTAGTGTCGGCGGACCATCCCTGGCGAAGCGAGCGCCTCGCCCGACTCCTCGGCGGGCGCGTCGACCACCGTGAGCGCGGGGAGGGCCATGCGCAGCAGGTCGTACGCGAGCGAGCCGTGGCGCAGCAGGCGCGGCGGGTCGTGGGTGACGTCGACCACCGTCGACTCGATGCCGCAGGTGGTCGGGCCGCCGTCGAGGACGAGGTCGACGCGCCCGTCGAGGCCCTTGAGGACATGCGCCGCGGTGGTGGGCGAGAGCTGCTGGTAGCGGTTGGCGCTCGGCGCAGCGACGGCGAAGTCCACCGCCGCGAGCAGCGCCTGCGCGACGGGGTGCGACGGGAGGCGCAGGGCGACGGTGGGCCCGCCGCCGGTGACCGGGTCGCACACC
>CAIOSS010000068.1 GCA_903860995.1 uncultured delta proteobacterium
CACCGCCGTCGGCGCCGCGCGAAACGGGGCGAGCGCCGCCCCGCGGTCTCCCTGGAGGCCGCGCACCCGCTCCCCGAGGGTCGCGACCTCGCCCCCGTCGAGCCAGACCCCGCCGCACTGTGGACACCAGTCGAGGGGGACCTCGTAGTAGCAGAGGGCGACGGCCTCGGCGCCGCACCCCACGCAGGCCCTGACGCCCAGGCCGTGACGCGCCGAGGCGAGCACCTGGTCGCGGGCCGGCTCGATGTGCGCGAGCGTGTGGCTCACGCCGCCCAGCGCGGCCGACGGAGCCCACAGGCCGTCGCACTCGGGGCAGCGGCGGGGAGAGGCGCCCGGGTCCCCATCCCCCACGAGCGCGGCGCCGTCGCGAGGGCACCGCAGGCAGTGGGCCGGAGGGTCGTCCATCATGCCGATCAGCTACAACGAGCGCGACCGGCGCGTCTACCAGCCCAGCGCTTCGGGGAGTTCGGCGAAGGCGGCGCGGTGGAGGTGGCTCACGTGTGACTCGTAGATCGCTCGGCGGCCCTGAGACAGCTCGTCGCGCTCGTTGAGCCCGAGCACCTCGATCGTCTTCGTCGCGCGAACGTGCTCGACGGTGCCCTTCGGCGCGACCGCGCGAAAGCGGAACGTGGCGACGAGGTCGAGCCGCAGGAACGCGAGCGGATCATGCGGGGACGACCGATCCGCTGGGGGCGATGGTGTGGCTCCACCGGGGGCGGCGACGCCGGGCTCTTCACGCTCGACGACCCGACGACGTCGAGGGTGTGGTCGCCGTCGGCAGGCGCTCCGCGCTCGGTGCCCTTCGGGCTGTGGCCCGCCGCCGGGTCGCGCCGATCGGTCGACGGCACCGTGGCCTGCGGGGTCGGGTGCGCGCTCTCGGCCGGGGGCGACCGGAGGGGACCCGGTTGTGGGCCCGCAGCGGGTCGGTCTACGGTCCGGCGCGATGACGACGCGCGCCCGAGACACCCTGTGGTTCGTCCTGACCTGCCTGGCCTTGGGCTGCAGCGCGACCCCGCCACGGGTCACGCCCATGCCGCCCTCCGACGCGGCCGCGACGCCCCCGCCCGTCACGGCCGCCCTGCTGAACACCTCCCTGCCCGCCGGGGCCGTGATCGTCGCCTCGATGGACACCAGCAAGCTCGACGCCCTGGCGGGGCAGCTCCTGCACACCCTCCCGGGGGACCTGGTCCACGGCCTGGAGCGCGAGCTGCGTCTCCCCGCGGACACCCTCCTGAGCGGCCATCCGGGTAACGCCCTCGCCCTCGACCCGTCCCGCCCAATCACGCTGTCCCTCTCCGGGCTGAACGCCGAGGGAAACGCCGCGGTCGACGCCCTCGCGACCATCACCGCCCGACTCGACCATGACGGCGCTCCGGCCGCCGCCGCGACCCAGTTACTGAGCGCGCTGGACCAGCTTCCCACCGTGTCGACCTCCGTGCGGATCGTCCTCCCGACCACCAACGCAGAGACCACCCTGGGGCTGCTGCGCAGGGCCCTGAATTCGTCCCAGAACGGCACCGCCCCGCCGGGCATGGATGGCATTTATATCCAGCACGGGCAGCCGTGGTCCGTCGGGCTCTCGCACGACGCCGGGGCCGTCGTCATCGACGTCTGGTGGGAGTCACGCTCCGGGAGCGTCGAGGCGGCCCACGAGCGGGCCCGCCGCGGGCTGATCGCCCTGCGCAGCCGGGACGCGAGCAGCCCCGCGAGCGCAGCCCCCGACCTCGCCGGCGCCGTTCTCCGGGTGGCCCTCTCCCCCGCCCCCCTCGCCCGCCTGGGGTACCTGGACGGGCTCGCCGCCACGCGCAGGGTCCTCAGTAACGTCGACGCGCCTCAACTCGCCGCGTTGTCCGGCGTGGGCGGGTACGAGAGCCACCGAAACCTCGTGCTCGCCGGGAACGACCGGGGGGCCTGGTTCGACGCCCTCGAGCTCACGGCGGACGGGACCGCGGGCGACCTGCGTCTCGCCCTGCGCGCGGACCTCGGGGCGGGCGCGGGCGACCTCACGCCGCTCTTCGCGCGCACGCCCTCCGTCACGCCCCAGGGGGTCGCCGCCGTCCTGGACCTCGCCAACGCCTGGGTCGACGGCTGGGCGAGCCCGGGCGAGCCCGCCGTCCCCTTCGCCCGGTCCATCGTGGAGGCCGGCTTCGTGGGCTCGCTGGTCGCCGCGCCCTTCTTCCTGGTCTCCTCCATCCGCGACCTGGCGGACCACGGCCCTCTGAGCGAGCTGAACATCCCGGGGCTCCGGCAGCGCTTCGAGCGCACCGGGGTCGGGGTGAACCGGGTCGCGCGGCACGAGCAGGCCGTCGCCTTCGGGCTGCTCCCGGCCAGCGCGACGGCCCAGACCGCGGGCTGCGTGCTCGCCCTGGCTCCCGCGCGCTGTAGCCCACGCACGGCGCTGCGCCCCAACCAGATCGCCCCCGTGCTCGTCGGGACGCCGCCCACCCCGCGCGGCTTCGCGCGGCTCGTGCCCGTGGGCACCCGCTGGGTCGTGCTCGTGGCGCGCGATCGGGCCTTCCTCGATCACGCTTCGGTGCTCCCGACCCCGACGCCCGTGGGCCTGTTCCGCTTCGAGATCGCCAGCCAGATGCTCCTGGACGACGACAACCTGGCCCCCCTGCGGGTCCTGCTGGCCCCACGCTACCAGGTCGGGGTGACCCTCCAGGACCGGCGCCTCACGTTCGCCGCCGTCCCCGCCCCGACGCCGTAGCGGTCGGGAAGGCTGCGCCCCCCAGCGACGACCAGATGCACCACGTCGGCGTCCGAGCGGGTCACGTCCGCGGTGCGGCCGCGCGGCCGCCGAGGGAAGCGGCGCCGCGGAGAGCCGCGCGAGCTTGGCCCTCGACGGAAACTCCGTCCCAGCGACGAGCGCCCTGACCCCCGCGCCCTGCGGACGCCGAGCGCCCGTGGTGGCGCTCCACGATGCGGGAGAGCGCGAACCACGTGCCCTCGGTGCGGCCCTCGGTGCGGCAGCGGCGCTCGGGCTCCTCGACAAACGGCGGTGCCTTCATGAGTTCGTCCTCGTCGGTGGCGTCACTGGGAGTCGGATCGTGGGCGCGCCGGTCGTGATGGAGTTCTACCACCCGGCGCACGAGCGCATCGCGCACCTCGCCGGGCGCCGTGCGCTGTAGATCGACCAGCCCGCGCCGCCACGTGAGCCCCGCGCCCATGAGTCGCAGCGCCAGCGTGTCCGCGGCCTCGTCGAGCTCCGCCAGCACCACGATGGACACCGGCACCGCCGGGCCGAGGTCGTAGAAGCCGCGCGGCCAGCCGACCATCGGAGCGATGCGCATCACTCCGAGGCGGCGTCCCGGGAGCTTCTGCCAACGGTCGCGGGAGCGGCTACTACGGGTAGTGGGTTCTTTGTAAACCCGAGCGAGTCCGTGCCGACAACGGTGCCCCGTTGGTCCTCCTATCGGCTGGGACATCCGCCAGACGCTCATCCCGTCGGGTCGGCGCTCACCCGACATCGCGGGCACCGACCTCGTGATGTGCTTCGAGCCCGTCATCGAGCAGCAGCAGGGCACCTGCGACACCTGGCGCACCCGCAACGGCATGCGCGTGCCGGGCAGCACCCGCAACCTCCCCCGCGTGCAGCTCTTCCAGCCGGTGCGGCTCGTGTCCGCGCAGACCGGCGTGACGCTCAACACGGGCACCCTCGTCGGCGGAGCGCCCGCGGGCTGCAATGTCAGCTTCGGCACCCCGAGCGCGAGCCACTTCCGCGGCAGCGCGCCCGACCGCAGCGTGGTCAACACGTACCTCGCGCCGCTCCTCGGCGACTGATCCCTCTCTGCGTCCGTCGGCTCTGCTAGCGTCGACGGATGTTGTCGTCCGTCATCCTGGGGTCGTTCGGGCTGATGCTCAGCATGCCCGCGCTGCTGTGGTTCATCACGTGGCCCACGGCGCGCGAGCGCTGGCTGCCCCGGGTGGTCGGCGTCGACCACATCCAGCGCGGGCAGTTTCGCGAGGCCGTGGTCCCCCGGTTTGGCGCGGTCGGTCCGCCGATGGCCGTGCGCCTCGCCGCGCTGGGCTCGTGGATCCTCGGGATGATGTTCGTCCCGGGCCTCCTCCTCGGCCTCTGGGGGCTGATGGTCGTCGTCGGGCTCGTCTCCGTCCCCGGGCTCATCCTCGCGTGGCGGCTGTTCTTCCTCGGTCGCCCGCTGCTGCTGGGGGAGCCCGCAGCCGCCGTGAAGGCCCGCTCGCTCGCCGGTTTCGCGCGCGTGCTCAACATCATCGTGCTGTCGATCTGCGGCCCGGGTCTGGTCTTGGCCGCGTCGCGCGTCGTGAGGGACGTCGCTCATTCGCGCGACAACCTCGGTGCGCTGTCGGTGCTCCTGCTGGTGACGGTGTACGCGGGCGTCTCGCTGTGGCACGCGCGTCTGCTCGACCGCGCAGCGGCGCTCATCGACGAGCAGGAGGCGACCACGCGCGCGGTGATGAGCGGCGTGCGCCTGGAGGTGCCGAGGTCCGAAGAGAGTCCCGAAGAGATCATCGGCGGGATGTCGGACGAGCGGCGCAATCAACGGGGGTGAAGGGGCGATCGGCTCAGTCGCTGATGGGAATCGTCGAGGGGGGCAGGCCGCTCGTTTGACGCTGCGGTTCGCGCGTTGGCGCTCACCCGCAGGCCATAACAGGGTGGCGGCCCCACGTTCGTGAGATCTCTCGAACCGGAATGCCACTTCGATGGAGCCCACCGCACATCGAATGGAGCTTCCGGAAGGTCCATCGATTTTCGATACGAAAAAACCGGCCATGCTTCGACGCATGGCCCGAAGGAGCGGTCGCGCTTCTTGCCGGTCGTCTCGACGAGAACGCCCGCGGCCACGAGCAGCTCGATCGCTCGCCCCGCGGTGGTCCTGGTCGTCTCCACGAGCTTCATCACCGATGCGACAGTCACGACGGGGTGGCGCGGCAAGAGCTCGAAGAGCCGCAGCGCCACCACCGAGCGGATAGGGCATCCAACGCCCCGTGGGCTTGCGGCCCCCCACGTCCGTTGGTCCAACCGGACGTCGTCGCGGTGCGCTCAGCGCGTCCACGGATTACCAGCGCGCATAAGATAGATTCCTTAACCTATGGTGCTTGCATATGATTTTGGTCGTCTTGATGAGCGATAGGACTGGATGGTTCTCGCCTCGCTGCTCCGCGGGTGGGGGAGAGCGCCGACCGGCCTGGGCCACGCAGCCATCGCGCGGGATC
>CAIOSS010000069.1 GCA_903860995.1 uncultured delta proteobacterium
GCCCCCGAAGTACAGCCACGCGCGGCCGGTGAGCCGGTCGAGTGCGGGGGCCGCGACCACCCAGTCGGCGTAGCCGTCGCCGTAGACGTCGCCGACGATGCCGAGCGTGCGCCCGAAGCCGCCGCCCACCTCCGGGGCGCTCAGCTGCACCGCGGGGCTCGTCCCCATGGACGCGCCGCCGAGGTAGAGCGCCGCGCGCCCGCTCTGGGTCACCTCGCCGGCGACGCCCGCGCGGAAGTACCCGGCCCCGACGAGGAGGTCGGCGAAGCCGTCGCCGTTGACGTCGCCGGAGTTCGACACGGCGGTGCCGAAGCGCTCGCCCTGGGCCGTCGCGGTCAGGGTGAGGCTCGGGGTCGCGGGGACGGTCGCCCCGCCGAGGTGCACGTAGACCTCGCCGGTCGGCGTGGACTCGCCGGAGTCGCGGCCCGGCGCGCCGATGACGACGTCCGAGCGGCCGTCGCCGTTGAGGTCGCGCGGCGCGCGCCCGAGGTGGATTGGCCAGGCCGCGGAGGTGGCCAGCGTGGCCGCGCCGCTCAGGCCGACGACGCGCCACCAGCGCAGGCCGCGGGGCAGGTCGGCGGCCGGGGTGAGCGAGGTGGTCGCGCTGGTGGCGCTCGACTCCACGGCGGCGAACCCGCGGGTCGTGGAGAACTCCACGCGATAGGACGCCGCCCCGGGGAGCTCGGTCCAGCGGAAGGCGGGGCGCAGCGAGCGGGCGTAGCTCCCGGACATCGGCGCGACGGGGCGGAAGGGGTCGGCGACGAGGGGGCCCGTGTCGCGCGGGACCCCGGTGTCCGCGCCGGGGGGCGCGTCGCCCGCGCGGACGTCGGGGGCGACCCCGGTGTCGACCGCCGCGGGGATGTCGATCGGGCTCGGCCCCGTGTCGCCGATGATGATCGGCACGTCCGTCGGGAGCGACATCGGGCGCGACTCCTTGCAGGCGGCGGCGAGGGCGACGAGGGCGACGGCGGCAGGGGGGAGCTTCATCGGGTTCACGATGTCCTTCGGGGCTGTGTTGACGGACTACGGGGTCGGGACCCAGCGGACCCGCGCGCCGGTCGCGACGGGGCAGGCCGCGGACGCGCTGCAGAGCACGGCGGCGTCGCGACCGTCGATGTTCTCCACGCCCAGGGTGACGCTCCCAGCCGGCGTCCCGAGGGTCTGGTAGAGCATGTCGATGGTGTTGCTGGTCTCGCTCAGGATGACCTCGAACGTGAGGTTGCCGGCGCGCGCGGGGAAGTAGGCCGCGTCGTCCCACTCCACCACGAAGCGGCGGTCGGGCGCGGCGCCCAGCGTGGCGATGCAGACGCCCGACTCGCGGGTGATGAGGTCGAGCCAGTAGGGCGCGACCACGCCGTTGGGCAGGCTGACGCTGGGGAGCGCGCCGGCGGTGGCGGCGGAGCTGACGCCGTCGAAGTTGAGGAAGCCGTTGGAGGAGATGTTCACCGCGGAGACCGTCGCGCCCCAGTAGCGGAAGGGAAACGGCACCGCGTCCATCGTCTGCGCGTCGTTGACGTTCTGCAGCGCGCGCCGCGCGCCGGGCACCGCGCATGCGTCGATGAAGGTCACGCCCGCAGGTACCTCCGTGCGCCGGTAGGTCGGCAGCGTCCCCGCGGCCAGCGTGGCCACGCCGACGGTCACGGTCGCGGTGGCCGCGAAGGAGCGGGCCTCGCCCACGACGGCGTAGGTGCCGGCGGGCAGCGAGGGGTAGCGCTGCAGCCACTGCCCCCCGGCGGGGCTGGCGACGCAGGCCCCGGCGATGGACGCGCTGCTGCCGCAGGTGCGCTCCAGCGCGGCGAAGATCTGCGTGGAGGGCGCGGCGTCGACGGTCACCGTGACGTCGCGCGCGGTCGCGAGGGTGAAGGTGCCGACGAAGTCCGTCCAGGTCCCGGTGCTCAAGGTCGCCGAGCCGCAGGGCGTCCCATGGTCGGGGACGGTGTCAAAGGTAGCCACCGGCAGCACCTGCGGGGGGCCGTCGGGGCTCAGCGCCGCCGGCGTCGCGCAGAGGTCGCCGACCGCGCGCGCGCTGGGGCTGCTCGTCGCCACGAGCAGCCGCGCGTCGCCCGTGGGGCCGGTCGCGCCGGACTGTTCGCCGACGACGTAGTAGTCGCCCGCGGGGAGGGTGCGGTAGCGCCGCTCGGCCACGGAGGTCCCCGTGACGCAGCCGCCGAGCGCGTTCGCCGTCGCGCCGCATCCGTTGAAGAGCTGCATGCGGACGGCGGTCCCGCCGAGCATCGTGAGGGTGACGTCGCGGGTGGCCGCGAGGCGGAAGTGGAAGACCCAGTCGGTCCACGCGTCGGTGGGTCGCGTCGAGCCGCAGGAGGTGCCGACGTCGGAGGTGGTGTCGAAGCCCCCGAGCGCGATGATCCCCGGCGCGCCGTCGGGCACCACGTCGACGCCCGGACACGCGTCGCCCGCAAGGCGCACGCCCGGCGCGGTGGTGGTCACCGAGAGGGTGAGCGAGGGCGGCGGGGCGTTGCTCTCGAGGACGACGAAGTAGGTCCCCGGCGCGAGCCCGCGGTACCTGCGCACCGGGGGCGACCCGCTGAGGCAGGGGCCGATCAGCGCGGTGCGGGTCGCGCAGTCCGACTGGAGCTGCATCCGCATCGACGCCGTCCCGGAGCCCCCGACGGCGATGGTGACGTCGCGGGTCGTGGTCAGCGTGAAACGCGCCACCATGTCGGTCCACCCGTCCACGGTGCCGTTGGAGCCGCAGCTCGTGCCGGTGTCGGGGAAGGCCTCGA
>CAIOSS010000070.1 GCA_903860995.1 uncultured delta proteobacterium
CGAAGAACCACGCCGTCGTGGGGAGACCTCGTGGCGGGGTGGCGAACACCGGCACGATATGCCGGAGGTAGTAGAGCGCGAGCACCATCAGGACGACCCCGAACACGCTCTTCACGCGGTCCATCCAGAGGCCCGGCTTCGGGAGCCCGAGGGAGAGCGAGCCGACGAGCCAGAACGGGAGCCCGAGGCCGAGCGAGTAGCTGAAGAGGGCGAGGCCGCCGCCGGTGACGTCGCGCTGCTGGAATACGTAGTCGAGTATGCCGACGAGGCCCGCGGTCGCGCAGGGCGCGGCGATGGGGCCGGTGGCGAAGCCGATGAGGAAGGCGCCGCGGGCGCCGAGGCCGCCGACGAGGGAGAGGCGATCCTGCAGGCCCGACGGGAGCGAGATTTCGAAGAGCCCGAACATGTTGAGCGCCATCCCGAACATCAGGAACGCCTCGAAGCCCTGCACCCACGGCGACCCCGCGATGCGACCGGCGACGGTGCCTGTGAGGCCGGCGAAGAGCCCGAGGGGGACGAAGAGCGCGGCGAGCCCCAGCACGAAGGCGGTCGAGAGCCACATGGCGCGCGCGCGGGTCTCGCGGCGGGCGCCGAAGACGGACACGGTGATGGCGATCATCGGGTAGACGCAGGGCGTGGCGGCGGTCATGAGGCCCACGACGAAGGCCGACGCGAGCGCGACCGTGAGCCCGTAGCGGCGCAGCGCGGAAGAGAAGAGGTCATCGGCGTGCGCCACCCCCGGCAGGGCCAGTAGGGCCAGGAAGAGCGGGGCGGCGAGGCGACGGAGCGGGCGGTCGTTGCGCATGGAAGCGTTGCCTTTCGCGGACGCGGCGGATCGTGGCGTCAGGCGCCGCGCGGCGCAACTGAATGCCGGGGCCGGCGAGATCGTCCTCACCCCCGGTCGAGCGGGTGGGTTGCGAGACAGGCCGTGGCACCCGCGCAGGTTGAGGTATGGTGCCGCACCGCGGAAGGGAAGTAGGAGGTTCCATGCGAAAGCTGCTGGCAGTGGGTCTCGTGTCGTTTGTCACTTCGGCCGTAGCGCTCTCGGGCGTGTCGCAGCCTCGCCGTCCGCCCCGCGCCCCGCGCCGCCCTCCGGCGGCAGTGGTCGCCGAGCCCCCCATCTCGCCCCGCATCGCGCAGGAGCTGGGCACGCTGCGCTGGGGCATCAACCACGAGCAGGTGCTGGAGTATTTCCGCCAGACCATCCGGGCGAGCTACACGCCCCGGATGCGCAACCTCGGGCAGGTCGAGCAGTACCGCCTCGTCGAGCAGCGGGACGCGGAGGTGCGCGCGGTCGAGCGGACTTACGTGGAGTTCGACGGCACGCCTGCTCGCCGACGCTGGGACACGTCGTTCATCGGCGAGGAGTACACGCACACCAACAACGAGGCGATGCTGGTGTACGAAGACAACCGCGGCAACCGCGAGTTCTTCTTCTTCATCAACGACCGGCTGTGGAAGCGCGTACAGGCGCGCAACACCGCGGGGGCGCGCATCAACCTCGACGACTTCACCACGCAGCTGGAGACCATCTTCGGCGCCGGCCGACGGGTGATGGATGGTGCCCGGCTGCGAACCGTCGAGTGGCGTGACGACACGACCAGGCTCCACATCGTCGACGCGACCACGTTCTAC
>CAIOSS010000071.1 GCA_903860995.1 uncultured delta proteobacterium
GCGTCGCGCACCAGTACGAGGTGGTGGTCGATGGCACCGTGCGGCGCATCCGCGCCAACGGCATCCCCAACCACGACGTCGGACCGTTTCCCGGCATGGGCAACCCGAACACCATCTCGGCGCAGGTCTACAACTACGCGGTTCCGGTCACGCCCGCGGGGGCCGGGGCCATGTCCAAGGTCTTCGGCGTCACCCTGAGCGGCGCAGTGCTCGACCCCGGCACCGCCGAGACCTGGAACAACAACCGCGCCTGGAACTACGAGGCCCTCCGCTACGGCACCGCCCCTGCGTACTTCAGCGGCTCGACCGCGACCGACACCACGCGGCACCCGACGACCCTCGGCGTCGACTGCAACTTCGCCCACGTGCAGCCCGACGGGGCGTACCACTATCACGGCATCCCGACCGGACTGATGCCCGCCTCGCCCGCGCTGACGTTCGTGGGCTGGGCCGGCGACGGCTACCCCATCTTCGCGCGGTGGGACCGCTCGGTTCCGACGGACGCGAGCAGCCCGCTGACGGAGATGCGTGCGAGCTATCGGCTGCGCACCGGCACCCGCCCGTCCGGCACCGCGGGCCCCGGCGGCGCCTACGACGGCACTTTCGGCCAGGACTGGGAGTACCTCGCTGGCCTGGGTGACCTCGACGAGTGCAACGGCCGCACGGGCATCGTCACCTTCGACGGCCGCACCGAGAGCACGTACCACTACGTGTTGACCCACACCTGGCCGTACATTCCGCGTTGCTTCCACGCTGCCCCGGATGCCTCGTTTCGCGCGGGACCCATGATGCCCGCCGGTGACGGCGGCGTGATGATGCCCTCCTCGGACGCGGGCACCATGATGCCCTCCTCGGACGCGGGCATGATGGCCGGTCCGCGCGCGTGCACCTCGACCGCCGACTGCACCGGCGCATGTCCGGCGGGATCGCGCGGCTGCACCTGCGGCACCACTCCCATGGGCAGGGCCTGCGTCCCGACCTGCGGCACCACCGCGGATTGCCCGATGGGCCCCATGGGCATGACCCTCACGTGTCGCTCGGGCGTCTGCGCCCCATGATCGGGTGCAGTGGCCGGGTGGGTTGAGCACCCGGCCACCGCTCTAGCGCGCGGTCGGCACCGAATCGCAGCGCAGCGCCCCGACGAAGGGATCGCCGGGCGCAGCGGTGAGGCGCCGACCTCCCAGGGAGAGCGCCCGCACGCACAGCGTCCCGCCGACCACCTCGAGGTCGGCGCGGGAGACCACCGTGTGCTCACGGTCGGCCTCGGCGCGCTCGAGCGCGATCGGCGGGTACGCCACGCGCATCGTCGCGGTCGCGGTCGCGGTCGCACCGCCGCCGCACGCCGCGATGCCCATTGGACGCCCGATGCACCCGGGTGTTCTGCTGGTGCAACAGCGGGGCGCGGCAGCTCGGCGCGGCGAGCGGGGCGGGGCGGGTCGGGTCGGGTCGGGCGGCGCGATGCCGGTCGAGGTCGCGCTGCCGTAGGGCGACCGGCGGAGTCGCGCGGCGGATGGAGGCGGTCGTCCGCCGAGCGCCCGCGGGTGGGCTACGCTCGCGGGATGTCAGGCGACGCGGCACGCACGATCGACCCGGAGTTTCCCAACCTCGCGACCGAGGTGGTGGAGGGCTACCGCAACGCGCCCGCGCACCTCGTCGCGGAGATCATCGACGGTGAGCTGTCGCTGCTGCCGCGCCCGCGCCCGCGGCACGCGCACGGGGCCACGCGCCTTGCAGGGAGGCTCTCCGCCTTCGGCGATCCCCGCGGCGACGACCCGGGTGGTTGGATCATCCTCGTCGAGCCCGAACTGCACCTCGGCGCGCGGCCGGACGTGGTGGTTCCGGCCATGCGTCGAAGCTCGCGCAGACCTCACCCCCGCTGCCGCGCGCCCCTCTCCATGAATGGAGAGGAGCTGCGATCAC
>CAIOSS010000072.1 GCA_903860995.1 uncultured delta proteobacterium
CACAACAAAATTCGCGAAGGCCACAAGCACCGGGATCCACTCGCCGGTCCACACTTCCGGCTTGTAAATGAGATAGTCGCGGCACGAGCCGGTGCAGTCCGAGAGGCCCGCGCCGCAGGACGTGACGCACGCCCCGGCGGAGCACACCTGACCCGCCGCGCAGGCCCGCCCGCAGGCGCCGCAGTTGGCGCGGTCGCTGTCGATGTCCCGGCACGAGCCCGAGCAGTTGGTCAGACCGACGATGCACGACACCACGCAGGCGCCGCCGGAGCACACCTGACCCGCGGCGCACGACACCCCGCAGGCGCCGCAGTTGGCGCGGTCGCTCTGGAGGTCGCGGCACGAGCCCGTGCAGTCCGTGAGCCCGGACGTGCACGAGGTCACGCAGGCGGCGCCGGAGCACACCTGCCCGGTGGCGCACGCGCGCCCGCACATGCCGCAGTGGGCGCGGTCGCTCGCGAGGTCGCGGCACGAGCCGGCGCAGTCGGTGAGCCCCGCGAGGCAGCTCACCACGCAGGAGCCGGCGGAGCACACCTGCCCCGCGGCGCACGACACCCCGCACGCGCCGCAGCTCGCGCGGTCGGTCTGCAGGTCGCGGCACGAGCCCGCGCACACCGCCTGGCCGGCGGGGCACGACACCACGCAGGCGCCCGCCACGCACACCTGGCCGGCGCCGCACGCGCGGTCGCAGGCGCCGCAGTTGGCGCGGTCGGTCTGGAGGTCACGGCAGCTCCCGGTGCACTCCGCCTGGCCGGCGGGGCACGACACCACGCAGGCGCCCGCCACGCACACCTGACCGGAGCCGCACGCGGTGCCGCAGCCGCCGCAATTGGCGCGGTCGGTCGCGAGGTCGCGGCACGAGCCGGTGCACGCCGTGAGGCCCGCGCCGCAGGAGGTCACGCACATCGCGCCGGAGCACACCTGCCCCGCGGCGCAGGGCATCCCGCAGGCCCCGCAGTGCTCGCGGTCGCCCTGGAGGTCGCGGCAGGTCCCGCCGCAGTTGCTCTGGCCGCTGGGGCACGAGACCACGCACGCCCCGGCCACGCAGACCTGGCCGCTGGCGCACACGTTGCCGCAGAGGCCGCAGTGGGCGCGGTCGGTCTGGAGGTCGCGGCACGAGCCGCCGCACTCGACCTGCGCCGTCGGGCACGACACCACGCACGCGCCCGCGGAGCACACCTGGCCCGCGCCGCACACGGCGCCGCACGCGCCGCAGTTGATGCGGTCGTTCTGGAGGTCGCGGCACGAGCCCGAGCAGTCGCTGGTGCCCGCGGCGCAGGACGTCACGCAGGCGCCCGCGGAGCACACCTGCCCGCTCGCGCACACGTTGCCGCACGCGCCGCAGTGGGCGCGGTCGGTCTGGATGTCCCGGCACGACCCGCCGCAGTTGGAGAGTCCGCTCCCGCAGGAGAGCTGGCACATCCCGGCGGTGCACACCTGGCCCGCGGCGCAGGCCGCGCCGCACGTCCCGCAGTTGGCGCGGTCGTTCTGGAGGTCGCGGCACGAGCCGCCGCAGTTGGACTGCCCCGCGGCGCAGGTGAGCACGCACCTCCCCGACGAGCACACCTGGCCCTCGGCGCAGGCCACGCCGCACTCGCCGCAGTTGGCGCGGTCGGTCTGCAGGTCGCGGCACGACCCGCCGCAGCTGGTGGTGCCCGAGCTGCACGAGAGCACGCAGCGCGCGCCGTCGCACACCTGCCCGGAGGGGCAGGTGTTGCCGCAGGCGCCGCAGTTGTTGCGGTCGGTCTGGAGCTCGGCGCAGTAGCCCGGGCCGCCGGCGTCCACCGTGCCGCCGTCCCCGACGCCCGCGTCGGGGCTGGAGGTGCACGGCGTGAAGCCCGTGGCGCAGGTGGTGACGCAGCGCGCGCCGTCGCAGGTCTGGCCCGGGGCGCACGCGACGCCGCACGCGCCGCAGTTCATGGGGTCGCGGCGGACGTCGGCGCAGTACGCGCGGCCGTCGGCCATGCAGGTGGTCAAGAGCTCGGCGCAGCTGGCGGTGCACATGCCCATCGAGCAGACCTCGCCCGCGCCGCACTGCCGCCCGCAGCCGCCGCAGTGGTTGCGGTCGGTGCCGGGGAGCACGCAGACGGTGCGCCCGCCCGCGTCGCCTGCGTCGCCGCCGCCCTCGGGGCACGCGACCTGCTCGCCGGGGCAGAGGGTGCGGCACACGCTGTCGACGCAGCGCTCGGTGTTGGCGCACTGCCGGCCGCAGGCGCCGCAGTTGCCGGGGTCGACGGCCGAGGCCACGCACATGCCGTTGCAGGCCATCTGGCTGGGGCCGCAGCGCGGCCCGTCGGTGCCCGCGTCGGCGCCGGAGTCGATGCCGGAGTCGATGCCGGAGTCGATGCCGGAGTCGACGCCCAGGTCGTTGACCGCCGAGTCGGCGGGGCCGCCGACGACGGACTCGCCGTCCGCACAGCCGTAGAGGAGGGCGGCGCCGAGGAGGAGGGTCCTCCAGGGGGCCGCGGGTGGACGGGCCTTCGGGCGTGGTCTGGTCGACATCGCGTCTGCTCCTGTTTGCAGGTGGTGGAACCCCAATGACGTTCCGGTCAGCCCGATGATGGCTCCCCGGCGGGGTGCCTGTCTCGCGGATGTCTCGCTTCCCAGCCCGAGGCGCGGCGGCGGGCATTGCGGTTGCGGGCGCAAGGCGTGATACCTAGCGCATCACCGATGGATGCATCGCGACAGCGCCTGCTCGAACAGCTTCGCACGGACGCATGGCGGCGGGGCACCTTCCGCCTCGCCTCCGGGCGCGAGAGCGATTTCTTCATCGACTGCAAGCAGGTGATCCTCACCGCCGAGGGGCACCGGCTCTGCGGCGAGGTGCTCTGCGGGGTCATCCGGGCGGAGGGCCTCGGCGAGGAGGCCGACGCGGTGGCGGGCGTGGCGCTCGGCGGGTGCCCCCTCGCGAGCGCCGTGTCGCTCACGTCGGCGCTGGGCGGAGGCCGCGCGTGGGACGCCCTCTACGTGCGCAAGGAGCCGAAGGACCACGGCACGGCGCAGCGCATCGAGGGCCGGGTGTCGCTCGCGGCGTCGCTGCGGGTGGTGCTCCTGGAAGACGTGCTCACCACCGGCGGCTCGTCGCGCGTCGCGGTCGAGGCGCTGCGGGCCGACGGGCACACGGTGCTCGCGGTGGTGGCGCTGGTCGATCGGCGCGAGGGCGGCCGCGAGGCGCTCGAGGCGATGGGGCTGCGCGTGGTGCCGGTGTTCAGCCGGGCGGACTTCCTGGGTGATTGACCTGCGCCGCGTGCCTCTTGCGCTGGGGGTCGCGCTGGCGCTGGGGGCCTGCGGGGCGCCGGCGGTGAGCCTCCGGCAGGGGCCGCGGGCGTACACCGCCGAGAGCTACGACGGGGTGCTCCAGCGGTGGACCCGCGAGGGCCACCAGTACCAGCTCCAGGGGCTCGACGACCTCATCGCGGTGACCGCCACCTACGAGAGCTGGGACTTCCGCTGGGCTTACGTGGTGAGGTATGCGCAGGACTTCCGGCTCACCACCCCCGAGCGGCAGGACCTGCTCCAGCACACGCTCGAGTCCGCGCAGCAGGAGCACGAGTTCTACGTGGCGCTGTACACGCAGAACCGCCGGTGGGGCGAGCTCACCCGGCCGACGAGCGCCTGGCGCGTGCTGCTCGTGAACGACCGCCGGGAGGAGGTCGCCCCCGTGACGATCGAGCCCATCACCCGGCCCGGCGCGGTCGAGCGGACGTACTTCCCGTACACCACCGTGTGGCGGCAGGCCTTCCGCATCCGCTTTCCGAAGTACCTGCGCACCGCCAGCGGGGCCGAGGTCGAGGTCATCGATGACCGGGTGCGCTCGTTCAGCCTGCGCTTCAGCGGCCCGCTGGGCACCTCCGACCTCGTGTGGCGCGTCACCCCGGGCTGAGAAGGTCAGCACAAACCTGCTGCGCCCCCCCGGATCCAGCGGTCGGCCGCGATCGAAATACCCCGCGTATGTCTCGCGCGGCCTCCCTCGTCTCGGGGTGCTCGCGACGGTTTGTGCTGACCTTCTGAGACCGCGGTCCGGCTTTGAGAGCGATCCAAGGCGTGGGAGCATCGGGCGGTCTCTCCCACGCGATGGAGGCTTCATGCATGTGACCCTGGTCCTGACCCACGAGTGCAACCTCGCGTGCTCGTACTGCTACACGGGCGAGAAGTTTCGTCGCGAGATGGACTGGGAGACCGCGATGCGCTCCCTCGACCTGCTCTTCCGCGCCCCGCGGGAGCAGACCCCCTGGCGCGACGAGGCGCCCATCGACCTCGGCTTCTTCGGCGGCGAGCCGCTCATCTGCTTCGACATGCTCGAGCGCGTCGCCGTCGAGGCCCGCGCCCGCGCCGAGCGCGAGGGGCGTCGCCTGCGCCTCGCGGTGACCACCAACGGCACCCTGGTCACCCCCGAGCGCGCCCGGCGGCTGAAGGCGCTCGACGTGCAGGTCACCCTCTCCCTCGACGGCTGCCGCGCCGCGCACGAGGCCACGCGCCCGCAGCGGGGCGGCCGGTCGAGCTTCGA
>CAIOSS010000073.1 GCA_903860995.1 uncultured delta proteobacterium
CCTCGCGGCGGCGCTCTCGTCGCGGCGCCGGCGCGCGCGGCGCAACGACGCGTAGGTCACCCCACCCGCTCGGGCTCGATCTCCAGCCCCACCCCGAACGCCTCCCGCACCCGATCCTGCACCCGCGCGGCCATCGCCAGCAGCGCGCGGGTCGTCCCGCCGCGGTTGACCAGCGCCAGCGCGTGGCGGTGCGAGACCCCGGCGCCGTCGACGGTCCAGCCCTTCGTCACGCCCGCGCGCTCGATGAGCCACCCCGCGGCCAGCTTCACCCGCCCGTCGTCGGTGGGCCACCGCGGCATCGACTCGCCCTCGCGCAGCACCCCCGCCGCGCGCGCCAGCACCGCATCCGCCTCCGCCCCGGTCACCACCGGGTTGGTGAAGAACGACCCCGCGGTGCGCCCCTCGGGGTCATCCGGGTCCCAGACCATCCCCTTGGCGCGCCGCAGCGACAGCACCGTCTCGCGCACCCTCGCGAGGCTCCGGTCGCCCTCGCCCAGCGCCTTCTGGAGCTCGCCGTAGCGCACCGAGGCTGTCCCCCCGCGGCGCAGCGCGAAGGCCACCGACAGCACCGCGTAGCGCCCGCGCGCCTCGCGCTTGAACACGCTGTCGCGATACCCGAACGCGCACTCCTTCGGGAGCAGCGTGCGCTGCGCGCGGTCTCGGCGGTCCCACACGCGCACCGCCGTGATGACCTCCGCGACCTCCTGGCCGTACGCGCCGACGTTCTGCATCGGCGTCGCGCCCACGCAGCCGGGGATGCCCGAGAGGCACTCCACGCCCGCGAGCTCGTTCGCCACGGCCCACGCCACGAAGCCGTCCCAGGGCTCGCCCGCGCACAGCAGCACCCGCGCCGTGTCGCCCGCATCCACCACCTGCCGCCCGCGGGTGGCGACGCGCACGACCGTCCCGTCGAAGCCCTCGTCGGCCACCACGAGGTTGCTCCCGCCGCCCAGCAGCAGCAGCGGGGTGCGGGCGTCGTCGGCGGCGGTCACGGCCTCGATGAGGCGCTGCGTGCTGCGCGCCTCGACGAAGGCCCCCGCCGGGCCGCCGAGGCCGAGGGTGGTGTACGCCGCGAGGGGGACGTTGCGACGGACGTTCACGCGGTGATCGCCCGCAGCCGCTCCTCCAGGAAGGCCTGCGCGGTGATGGGCGCGTAGCGCGGGGGGCGGTCGGGCGTGACCGTGGTGGCCGCGGGGGCGAGCACCACCTCGGGCCGCGGGTGCGTGAAGAAGGGCAGCGAGTAGCGGGTGACGTTGGGCCCCGAGGGGTTGACCACCCGGTGCGTGGTCGAGGGGATCACCCCGTTGGTCGCGCGCTGGAGCATGTCGCCCGCGTCGAGCACGATCTGCCCGGCGAGCGAGTGCACCGGGAGCCAGGCGCCGTCGCGGGTCTGCAGCTCCAGGCCGCCGGTGGTGCCCTCCACGAGGAGCGTGAGGAGGTTGATGTCCTCGTGGGCGGCCGCGCGCACGGCGCCGACGGGGACGTCCGCGGGGACGGGCGGATAGTGGATGAGCCGCAGGATGCTGTTGCCGTCGACGGCCATGTCGGCGAAGTGGTTGTCCGGGAGCCGGAGGTAGCGGGCGACGGCGCGGAGGCCGGTGAGGGCGACGGACTCGAGCGCGCGGTAGAGCTCGAGCGAGACCTCGCGGAAGTCGGCGACGGCCGGGTGCACGGGCCAGACGTTGGGGTCGTAGAAGGGCGCGTGCTCGGGGCGGATGGTCTCCTGGCCGACGTGCCAGAACTCCTTGAGGTCGGCGATGGCTGCGCCGACGGCCCGCTCGCGGCCGAAGGGGACATAGCCCCGGTTGCCCTTCGAGGCGGGCACCACGCAGGCGTCGAGCGTCGCGGGCGGCAGCGCGAAGAGGCGCGCGGTGACGTCGAAGGCGCGGCGGATGAGGTCGGGCGGCACGCCGTGCTGGTCGAGCGTGACGAAGCCGAACTCGGCGAGCCCGGCGCCGAAGCGGCGGACGAAATCGTCCTGCGCGGCGGCGTCGCCGTGGGTGAAGGCGCGGAGGTCCACGACGGGGATCGAGCGCATGGTCGGCGGAGGGGTAGCACACCCGGGGCGGCAGTTGGCGCGCGGGCGCCCGCGCAGGGGGTGTGGTTCAGCGCAGCGGCGACTCCAGCAGCATCCGCGCGAGGGCCTCGTAGTCCGGGCGGCGCGGGTCGTCGGCGCGGAACACCAGCCGGAAGTGGTCGAACTCCGGCTTCACCTTCGGGAAGATCACCCGCAGCGCCCCGGACTCGACCCGCTTCCGCACCAGGTACTCCGGCAGCACGGCCACCCCCTCGCCGCGCAGCACCAGGTGCTCGATGGCGGCGATGGTGCCCATGCGCAGCACCTTCGCGAAGCGCACGCCCGCCCCCATCGCCCCCGAGGCCTCGCGCCAGTACCGGAACAGCGGCATCTCCGCCGACACGTCCACTAGGGTGTGCGCCGCGGCGTGCTCGGGCCTCGCCAGGGGGCTGCGCGCGAGCAGCGCCTTCGAGGCCACGAAGACGTAGTCCTCGCGGTGCAGCGCGATGGCGTCGAGCGCCGGGTCGCTGAAGCGCGCCGAGAGCACCGCGCAGTCGACCTCGCGCGTGCGCACCCGCAGCAGCAGGTCGGCCGTGAAGCTCACGTAGAGGTGCAGCGTCAGGTCGGGCCGCTGCTTCGCGAGGCGCGGCAGCTGCGGCAGCAGCCAGCTCATGCCCAGCTCGTGGCGGGTGCCCAGCACCAGCTCGGACGGCGCCGGGCCCAGCTCGCCGCGCGCCGCCCGCAGGCAGGTGTCGGCCGCCGCGAGCGTGCGCCGCGCCTCGGGCAACATCGCGAGCCCCGCGGCGGTGAGCGCCACCGAGCGCGTGGTGCGCGCGAAGAGGCTGTGGCCCACCTCATCTTCGAGCTGCTTCACCCGCTGGCCTAGCGCGGCGGGGGTGAGCGCGACAGCCTTCGCGGCGGCGCGGAAGTTGAGCGTCTCCGCGGCGGCCACGAAGCACCGGAGGTTGTCCATCGAGGGCAGCGGCATCGCGGTACCGTATACCCATACCATGCAATCACCCAGGCACTATATCGGTGAACGACACGACGTCGGCGGGCCCGCAGCCTGAACTCCGATCAGCGGGCGGAGGCCCTGGTGACCCGCCGGTGGCTTGTTCAGTAGGGTGTACGATCCGTGCGCAGTGTAGCGGGAGTGCACACGGCGAGCGGGCGGCGCTATGATGCCCACCAACTTGGACCCCCTTCGCACCGACACCTCCGTCCTCGATGGAACCAACGCGGGCGGCGCCACCTCGGCGCGGCTGCTGGTCGAGGAGACGGGGCGTCCGCCGCGGGTGGTGGTGGTGCCGATCGGGGCCGAAGTGCGCGTCGGGCGCTCGCCCACGGTGGAGGTTCCGCTCGACGACACGCGGGTGTCGCGCGAGCACGCGGTGCTGCGCTTCGACGGGCGCGCGGTGCTGGTGCGCGACGAGGCCAGCAGCAACGGCACCTTCGTCGACGGCGTGCGCATCACCGGCACGCGCGCGGCCGAGGCGGGCGCCGTGATCATGATCGGCAGCACGCGCATCGTGGTGGTGGCGTCGAGCCGCGACAACGTGCGCCCGGAGACCCACGGGCCGGTGGTGGGCACCGTCGCGAGCGGCAGCGACGTGGTGGCGGTCGACCCGGTGATGGTGAGCCTGCTGGCCCTGGTACGACGCCTCGCGGCGAGCGACCTCCCGGTGCTGGTGCAGGGCGAGACCGGGAGCGGCAAGGAGGTCGTCGCGCGGCTGCTGCACCGGCACAGCCGGCGGGCGGGGCGGGCGTTCCTGGGGGTCAACTGCGCGGCGCTGCCGGAGTCGCTGGCGGAGAGCGAGCTGTTCGGCCACGAGCGGGGGAGCTTCACCGGCGCCAACGCGCGCAAGGGCGGCGTGTTCGAGCGGGCCGACGGCGGAACGCTCCTGCTCGACGAGGTGGGCGAGCTCTCGACGCCCAACCAGGCGCGGCTGCTGCGGGTGCTGCAGGAGCACACGCTCACCCGCGTGGGCGGCACCCGGGCGGTGCCGGTGGACGTGCGGGTGGTGGCGGCGACCAACCGCGACCTGCTGGTCGACGTGGCCCGCGGTCGCTTCCGGGAAGACCTGTACTTCCGGCTCAACGGGGTGACCGTGGCGGTGCCGCCGCTGCGGTCGCGGCCCAGGGACATCGTGCCGATGGCCGAGCGGGTGCTGGCCGAGCGCGGCGGGGCCTGGCACCTCGGGCAGGGCGTCGCGGCGGTGCTGCAGTCGTACCGCTGGCCCGGCAACGTGCGCGAGCTGCGCAACGCCATCGAGTGCGCCATCGCGCTGGCCGAAGGGTCCGAGCTGCGGGTGGAGCACCTGCCCCCGGCGGTGCGCGGCGACGTGGAGACCACCACGGGGGACGAGCCCTCCGGGCTGCGCACCAAGGTCGACGACCTCGAGCGACGGTCCATCCTCGCGGCCCTCGACGCCGCGGGCTGGAACCAGTCGCGCGCCGCGCAGAACCTAGGCATCTCTCGCCGGGGGCTCATCTACAAGATGGAGCGTCACGGCCTGAAGGCGCGCCCCGCCAGCGGCCACGGGGAGTGAGGCCGCGCTCGTGGCTCGACTCCGCACCAGGCTCGTCGGCCTCGCCGCGATCGCTTCGCTCGGGTGCTCCATCGCGCTCGATTTCAGCCGGGTAAACCTCCCGACCACGCGCGACGCGGGCGCCACGATGGATGCCTCGCCCTTCACGGACCTCGCCCCGGACGCCGCCGACGCGCCCGACGTCGTCGATGCCTCCGATGCCGCCGACGCACCCGACGTCGTCGATGCACCCGATGCCTCCGACGCACCCGACGTCTTCGATGCACCCGATGCCGCCGATGCCGCCGATGCACCTGACGCACCCGACGTCTTCGACGCGCCCGACCCCTTCGACGCGCCCGACCCCTTCGATGCGCCCGACGTCCGCGATGTGCCCGTCGATGTCCGCGTCGACCGCCCCGACGTGGGTCCCCCGTGCGACGCCGACCTCACGCGCGATCCCCAGAACTGCGGCGCCTGCGGCCGACGGTGCACCGTGACCCCGTGCATGGGGGGGGTCTGCAGCTGGTGCCGGCCGACGCTTTCGCTCTGCGGTCTCTCCTGCTACGACCTCTCTACGACCAACCAGCACTGCGGCTCGTGCTCGACGCGCTGCGGTGGCTCGACCCCCAACTGTTGCCTGGGCGTATGTCGCGCGCGGTGTAACTGAAGGAGGCGCCGGAATGATCGACCCAAACACGGAGATCGACGCGCGCTACCGGGTGGTCCGCCTCCTGGGTGAGGGCGGCATGGGCGCCGTGTACGAGGTCGAGCACCTGGGCGTGGGCAAGCGCCTGGCGATCAAGATGCTGCACGCCCACTACGCGCGGCAGCCCGAGGCGGTGAAGCGCTTCGCCCGGGAGGCGCGGGCGGCGGCGGCCATCGGGCACCCGAACATCGTCGAGGTGATCGACACCGGGGTGCACCGGTCCGAGCCGTACATGGTGATGGAGCTGCTGCGCGGCGAGACCCTCGCGGAGCGCCTCGCGCGGGCCACGCCCATCACCACGCGGGAGGTCTGCTCGGTCATCGGGTGCATCCTGTCGGCGCTGGCGTCGGCGCACGCCAAGGGCATCGTGCACCGCGACCTGAAGCCCGAGAACGTCTTCCTCGCGGAGTACGCCGGAGCGACGACGGTGAAGCTCCTCGATTTCGGGGTGTCGAAGTTTCGCCACGAGGCCGGCACGCTCTTCGAGACCACGCAGGAGGGCCTGCCGGTCGGGACGCCCGCGTACATGGCCCCGGAGCAGTGGATGGGGCGCCGGGACATCGACCACCGCGCCGACCTCTTCGCCGTCGGCGTGATGCTCTACGAGATGCTCACCGGGGGCTTCCCCTACGAGGGCGCGAGCCAGGGGGAGCTGTTCCTGGAGATCGTGCGCGGGTCCGAGCAGCCGCCGCCGCCGAGCGCCATCGCCCCGGGGGTGCCGCGCGCCATCGACGCGGTGACCCTGCGCGCCCTGCGCCGCGAGCGCGATGAGCGCTTCCAGTCGGCGCGGGAGTTCCTCGACGCGCTGCGGCCCTTCGGCGCGGAGAACATCCCCGTCTGCGACGACGTCCCGGTGCGGGAGTCGCTCGACGCCGGCTCCACCGCGCCGCGCCGCGCCGTCCGCCGCACCGTCGCCACCATCGACGGCGCGCGGGTCTCCGGGCGACAGATCACCGTGCTCTCCCTGCTCCTCTCGCTGGTGGTGCTCGGCCTGGTGGTGGTCGCCGGTACCCGCACGGGCCCGCCGCGCGGCCTGCGCCCCGCCTCTCCCTCCGTCCCTCCCATCACCGCCCCGGCCGTCGCCGCGGTGGTCCCCGCGCCCGCCGCCGCCCCCGCGCCCTCGGTCACCCCTGCGCC
>CAIOSS010000074.1 GCA_903860995.1 uncultured delta proteobacterium
GTCCGTCGCTCCCTTGCGACCCTTGCGACCCTTGCGGTTCTCCTCCCAAGGCGCCCTGCTCAACCCGTCAGAACTCCTGCGATGCGGTACTAGTGGCGCTCCGCCGCCGCAGCCTCGCGGCGGTGCTTCCACGCGTCGGCGGCGTCGATGCCCAGCGCCTCGAAGCGCGGCACGATCACCTCCGTGACGGTGCGGTAGAAGAGCGAGCGCGCCGCCTCGCCCTCGCAGAGGCCCACCGCCTCGCGCTGCGCCCGCAGCTCCGCGGGGATCTCCGGCGGCGTCAGCGGCAGCAGGTCGATCTCCCTGCGCTCCAGGTACGCGAAGGCCACCCGGAGGTAGCGCGCCATCCGCCCGGCGGCGCCCGGCTCCAGGCGGGGGAGCTGCTGCGTGAGGTACAGCCACCCGAGGCGCGCGTGGGCGACCTCGTCGGGCAGGATGCGGTCGAGCGTCGCCCGCACGAAGGGCTCCTCGGAGAGCTCGCGCTCCTCGGCGATGAGCGCCACGGCCACGGTCTCCGAGAGGCAGCCCACGAAGGTCACGTTGCGGACCGCGCGCTCCAGCGCCGACAGCCCCGGGTGCTCGGGCATCCGCGCCAGCGCGGGCTCGGCGGTGGCGACGGCCTCGCCCCCGAAGGCGCGCACCACGTCGCCGCACAGGGTCGCGTGGTAGATCTCGTCCGTCGCCGCGCGCAGCGCCACCGTCTGCACGTCGATGGTCGAGCTCGCCTCGATGAGCTGCGGAACCAGCCCCGCGAACACCGCCGCCGAGCGGTGCTCGTTCACCATGCGGTCTCGCCAGGTGTGCACCGCCGCCTCGCGCACCGTCGCGTCGTAGCGCTCCGTCAGCAGGTCGCCCGAGGGCACCTCCACCGCCGAGCGCTCGAGGCCCCGCAGGATGCGCGCGTGGTCGGCGCGGAAGGGCGAGGCCGCGGTGTCCATGGTCAGCGTTCGCGCGGCGCCCATCACCCCTCCATCGACGGCGGCATGAAGGGCCCCCAGGCCTGGCACCCGCGGTTCCAGTCCCAGTGGATGCGCTCGCAGCACTCGCTCCAGGAGAGGGCCGCGTCCCCCTCGGCGCTGCACACCTCGCCCGCGTCCGCGGCGGCCTCCGCGCCGGCGTCGGCCGTGACATCCGCGGCCACCACGACGTCTGGAGCGACGTCCGCGGCGACGTCCTCCGTCGGGGCGACGTCCTCCGCGACGGGCGCGTCCACGGCGCTGGCGGTGACCACGGACGAGCAGCCGGCGAGGGCGGCGCCCAGGGTGAGGGTGACGGCGCGGGCGGCGCGGAGGGCGCGCTCCTGGGCGCGGCGGATCCGCTCGGCGGGGTCGATGGTCGCTGGCAACATGGGGCGCTTCCTCCGGTGCTGGGGCGCCCGAAGGGGGGCGCCGCGGAACCCATCGTGCGCCCCGGGGGATGCGTTGAAAATCGATATGTCGTGTACGAGATTATATCGCAGCGCTAGACGATGGCGCGGCGGGCTCGACGTGCACCACCACGCCGAGCTGCGGGTCGTCGGCGCGCAGGGCCTCCTCGATGCGGTCGCAGATGGCGTGGGCGACGCGCACCTCCATCTCCCCGGGCACCCGCAGGGTCATGTCGCACTGCCCCGAGGTGCCGGTGTGCCGGAGGCGGAAGCCCTCGACGGCGACGGCGTTGCCCTCCCGGGCGACGCGCTCGGCGATGCCGCGCACGCGGGCGACCTCGGCCTCGTCGAGCACCTCGTCCATCAGGCCGCCGACGGAGTGCCGGACGAGCTTCCAGCCCATCCAGAGGATGTTCACGGCGACGAAGCAGGCGAGCAGGGGGTCGAGGCGCCACCAGCCCGTGGCGCGCGCGAGCCCGACGCCCGCGAGCACGCCCGCGGTGGTGACCACGTCCGAGAGGATGTGCCGGCCGTCGGCCGCGAGGGCGGGCGAGCGGTGCTTGCGCCCGGCGGCGATGAGCCGCCACGCGAGCAGCCCGTTGAGGGCGGTGGCGACGAGCGAGACCGCGACGCCGAGCCCGACGGCCTCGAGGGCCCGAGGGTGGAACAGCCGGTCCCACGCCGCGCGGATGCTGAGCACGGCGGCGACGCCGATGAGCAGGCCCTCGAGGACGGCGGAGAGGTACTCGGCCTTGCCGTGGCCGTAGGGGTGGTTGCGGTCCGCCGGGAGGCGCGCGATGCGCACGGCGTAGAGCATCGCGAGCGAGGCGACGACGTTGACGATGGACTCCAGCGCGTCGGAGAGCAGCGCGACGGAGTCGGTGAGCCGCCACGCGACGCCCTTGAGCAGCAGCACGGCGATGCCGGTGGCGAGGCTCCAGCGCGCGAGGCGTTCGGCGGGGTCGAGGGTGCTCATCGGAGGGGTGGGGTTCAGCTCCCGTGTAGGACGTCGCCGCCCGTCTGGACAGCCCGATCTCAGCCCCGGACGGCGCGGCGGATGGTCGCGGGCACCCAGCGCTCGGCGGCGATGTCGGCGAGGGCGTCGCGCAGCGGGAGGTCGGCGCTCGACGCGGCCGCGAGGCGCACCCGGGTGCGGCCGTCGTCGCTCAGGGCCGCGAGGGCGATGGCGGCGCCCACGCGCTGCTCGGCGGGGACGTCGCGCGCGGCCACGGCGCGCTCGAGGTCGTCGAGGTCGACCGGGGCGCCGCGGTAGGCGGTCGCGCGGGTGGCGAGCAGGCGCAGGGCGTCGCGCCACTGCTCGAGGTCGCGCCCGCCGCGCTGGAGGGCCGCGACGGTGGGCGGCGGGGTCGTCGGCGCGCGGGCGATCTCCGCGCGGATGCCGTCGATCAGGGCGCGGTCGCGCGCGGGGTCGGGGGCGCTCACGGGGATGCGCAGCTGCTCGCCGGAGCGCAGCGCGAGCACGACGTCGAATCGCACGAGGCGGGCCGCGCGGATCTCCCGCCATGGAACGAATCGGGGGCGCCCGCCGGAGAGCACGGAGAGCCCGTCGAGCCCGAGGAGAACCTCGGTGGGGCCGAGCGAGCGGCGGGCCTGGGCGAAGATCGCGGTGGCGCCCGCGGCGAGGAGCGCCGCGACGGCGTAGGGGTGGAGGCGCACGAGGTAGAGCGAGATCACCACGATGGGCATGAGCTGCAGCGCCACGAAGAGCAGGGCGAGGAGGCCGTGGACCGGGCCGTCCCAGGACGACCCCAGGCGCACCCGGCGCAGCTCCGGAGGGACGGCGGCAGCATCGGCGACGTCGCGCATGGCCACCGACGGGTATAGGTCGCGCGGGCGGGGGTCGCCAGGGGGGAGAGCGCCCGGCAGTGACGGCCGCGCCGGGGGCGTGCGAGCATCGCCGCCCATGAAGCGCTCAGTCCCGGTGGTGGGTGTCGTCGGCGCGCTCGCGCTCCTCGGGATCGCGCCCCGGGCGGAGGCCAACAGCATGGTCACGCACGTCTGGGTGGCCGAGCAGTCGATCCCGCAGATCGAGCCGGGGCCCCTGCGCGACATCGTGGCCGACCCGGCGCTCCGGGGGGTGATCCAGAACGGCGCGATCTACCCTGACTCGGGCTACTCGGTGCGCCACGAGTACGGCGAGTGGGCGCACTGGGAGAGCTGGGTCGAGCCCTACCTCCAGTGGATCCGCGGGCGCTGGGGGGCGGAGGGATACCGCAGCGCCGACGCGCGCCGGCACGTGGCCTTCCTCCTGGGCTGCGCGGCGCACTCGATGACCGACCAGACCTTCGACCAGTACTTCATGGCGCGCGCCCGGCAGCACGACCGCACCGGCGCCGACAACCTGGACATCGGCTCGGACGCCTGGCTGGTGGTCGAGCACGGGGTGACCAGCGAGGCCGACGGGCGCTTCTGGGTCGACGAGCTGCCGGGCATCCACGCGGCGGTGGGCGCTCCCGCGGTGACGCCCGCGGTGCTCACCGAGGCGGGCAGCCTCACGTCGGCGGGCACGCGCTTCCTCGTGCGCTTCGGCCACACGCTCTACACCGCGCGCTGGCGCGAGATGCCCTGGTCGGCCTCGCACTACATGGACCCCGACACCCCCGGGAGCTACCCCCACCTCGTCTCGACCACGGCGGCGTACTGGCGCTTCCTCTGGCGGCGGCTCCAGGGCGACGCCCCGTCCGGCGCCGCGCCCCTCTACAGCTGGCCCTCGCCCGGCCAGGTGAACTTCCCCGTCGGGCGCGACGACATCGAGTCGCGGGCGGTGGTGACGACCCCGTGGGGCCTCGACGACGCGACGGTCAACGACACCACCGTGCGCATCCTCGGCCCCGACGACGCGCCCATCGCCGCGCGGGTGTCGCGCTACGGCGACCACGGCAACACGCTGATGATCCGCTCGACCGCCGACCTCGCGTACGACACGGCGTACCGGGTCGAGCTGTCGGCCGCGCTGCGCACGCTGGAGGGCTCGCTCACGGGCACCGCGCGGAGCATCCCCTTCCGCACGCGCTGCGCGCCCGACCGGCTGGCGATGTGCCCGCCGATCCCGACGCCGCGTCCGACGCTGGCCGCGCCGCCCGTCTCGACGCCCCGACCGCCGCCCGGCCTCGACGCCGGCAGCGGCACCGTGGTCATCGAGCCCGACGACGCGGGCGCGGTGGTGGTCGACGCCGGGGAGGCGCTCGACGCGCCCGCGGCGATGGACGCTGGGGTCGCGGCGCCGCCTGCGACGGA
>CAIOSS010000075.1 GCA_903860995.1 uncultured delta proteobacterium
CAGAAAATATGAAGGACATGAGCCCAGAGGACAGCAGGAGATCCAGAGGGTGCGGCTCTTCTCGCGTAACGCGGCGATGAACATCGTTGCGTAGTCGGTGTGTCGCACGCTGCGCACGCGTACCTGTTTAGCTCAATGAGGCGCGCGTCCCGGTGCGCGACCGCGCGCCCGCCGGCGGCTCGCTCACGACGCACTTGTTTCTTCGGCGCGAGGAGAGTTGTACTCGTGGCGTGACCGACGCTGAGCACATCGCCGAGTTGGAGGAGCAGCTTCGCCAGCGCGACGCGAGGATCGCGAAGCTCGAGCGCACGGTCGACGAGCTGCGCAAGGTGATCGACGCGTGGAAGCGCGGCCATCGCGTCCGTCCTGGCGGCAAGACCCTCGGCCAGACGAAGAAGCCGCTCGAGCGCCAGGGATGGACCGTCTCGCGCGGGCGGATCCAAGAGATCCTGCACCGCAGTGCGGAGGTGCTCGCGGCGGGTCCCGCGGCGCTCAGGGCCGCGATCCCGACGGCGGCGGTCGCGTGGGCCGATGAGAGCGCGCCCAAGGTCGACGGCGCGTCGGGCTGCCTGTGGCTCGTGATGACCCCGCAGGTGGTGCTCTACGAGGCCGATCGCTCGCGCGGTCAGGAGGTCGCGCAGCGGCTGTTCAAGGGCTTCACGGGCACGCTGCACCCGGACTTCTACTCGGTCTACTGGACGCTCGCGGGAGTCGCTCACGCGCCCTGCGGGACCCACCTCTGCCGCACCGCGCGGGCGACCAGGGGTGACCTGAAGACGCTGGCGACGGACGCGGATCTCGATGAGAACGCGGACGTCGCACGCCTCCAGCGCCGCATCGTGCGGCACCTGCCCGAGTTGGTGACGTTCATCACGAACCCCGATCTGGAAGGCACGAACAACCGGGTGGAATGGGAGTTTCGCCCGCACGCCATCGCGCGTCATCGCTCGGGGGGCGCCCGGTCCGACGCGGGGGCAAAGACCTACGCGATCAACCTCTCGGTCGCGCGAACGGTTCACCTTCACGGCGGCGACTTCATCGACACCTTCAAACGGGCGCGCATCGCCTTCCACGAGGGCGGTGACCTCCCGATGATCTTCCCCGGCCCGGCCCGCGACGCCCGCCAGGTCGGCGCCTCCTCATTGAGCTAAACAGTCACGGGTGGTCATGCTGAAACGCTGGTGGAACCAACTGATCGCGATCGGGATTGACGGGCAGACGCCCGCTCCCGAGACGCGGCAGATTGTGTTCATGAACGCCGTTGTGCTGCTGGTGCTCGTCCTCGTCGTCCAGAACCTCGGACTTGGTCTGGCCTACCGGGCACCGCCGTTGTTGACACTGGTATTCGTGGCGCACGGGCTGTTCATTGGCGTTGTTTTGCTATGGAACAAGTTGAAGCTCTATCTGCTTGCCAGGGTCTGGTGGGCCGTCTTCGCGACCATATTCTTGAGTGCCTATCAGGTGCTCATGGGCACTGAATCGCGCTGGGATGTATTCCTGGTCGTTTGCGTGTTCGTGCAGTGTTTGACGTTCCCGGCCGAGCAGTTTCGGTGGATGTGTGCGACGATGGCCTTCACTGGAATCTGCTTCTTCGGTGTCGACTTCGCCCTGCCGGTGCCACCGAATGGCCTGATGCCCAACCTGCCCGCGGACTATTGGGCCGTCGGAACGGCGTGCAACCTGGTGGGGTTCCTGTTTTGCGGCATCAGCATGGGTGGGGTGGCCTTCCAGGTGAGCAACCGTGCAGAGCGCAATCTAGCCCTCGCTGCAATCGAGAAGACCCATCTGTTCCAGGAGGCGCAGGAGGCGCTGGAGCAGCAGAAGTTGTCGACTGCGGTCCTGGGAGTCATCAGCAGGTCGGTGTCCGATGCTCAGCCGGTATTCGATGCCATCTGCGAGGCGATGCAGAAGCTATTGCCAGGCTCCGAACTGGCGATCGCCTCGGTCGACGACGGCGAAGGCGACCGCGTCCACTGGCGGGCCGGCAGCGGTCAGCGCGCAGAAGCCCTGCGCAGTATGTTCCCGCGTCCGGCGCCGAAAGGCGACCTGATCAGCGGTGAGCCTTCGTACTGGCCGGATGTGCTGCGGAGCGAGGGCGTGCCGGAGACGATCCGCGCGGGCGTTCAAGTGATGGGAGGCAACGCCTCGATGCTCAGTGCCGCCATGGTCTCCCAGGGCCGCGTGCTGGGGGCCATTGCGGCCCTGCGCATGGACATGCGCCCGTTCACACCCAAGGAAATCTACCTGCTCAAGGCATTCGCCGATCAGGCGGTGATTGCGATCCAGAACGCGCGGCTGTTCAACGAGTCGAAAGAAGCGCGCGCCGAAGCCGAGGCGGCGCGGATTCAAGCGGAAGCTGCCAATCAGCACAAGAGCGACTTCCTGGCCAACATGAGCCACGAGATTCGAACGCCCATGAATGCCATCATTGGCATGAGCTACCTGGCGCTCGGGACGCCGCTCGACGCACAGCAGCGTGACTACGTGCAGAAGATCCAACAGTCGGGCCAGCACCTGCTGGGCATCATCGACGACGTGCTGGACTTCAGCAAGGTCGAGGCCGGCATGCTGCAGATCGAAGCCAGCGGCCTGCTGCTGGAAAGGCTGCTGAATGATGTGGCCACGCTGATTAGCGAGAAGGCCGCGCACAAGCAACTGGAGTTCGTGATTGACGTGGCCGCGGATGTGCCCGACGCGCTGCTGGGCGACGCGCTGAGGCTGCGCCAGATCTTGATCAACTTTGCCAACAACGCTGTCAAGTTCACTGAAGCAGGTGAAGTGGCGATCGAAGTGCGGGTTTCGGAGAGAACAGACCAGGACGTGCTGCTGCACTTTGCCGTCACCGACACCGGCATTGGACTCACCGACGAGCAGATCGGGCGTCTGTTCCAGAGCTTTCAGCAGGCCGACACCTCGACCACGCGCAAGTACGGAGGCACCGGGCTGGGGTTGGCCATCTCCAAGCAGTTGGCGGAGCGGATGGGTGGCGCCGTGGGTGTGCAAAGCGAGGTGGGCAAAGGTTCGACCTTCTGGTTTACCGCCCGCCTCGGGATTGACGGCGCGACGCAGTCTGCGCACAAGCCGCGCCCGGACCTGCGCGGAAAGCGGGTGCTGATCGTCGACGACAACGATCATGCCCGCACCGTGCTGCACGGCATGCTGAGTCGCATGGGCTTTGAAGCAACGCAGGCGGACTCCGGCCAGGCGGCGCTCGACGCGCTGAATGCCAGTGCCACACCCTTCGATGCGGTGCTTCTGGACTGGCAGATGCCGGGGATGAACGGACTGCAAGCGGCGCAGAAAATACGCGACCGGGCGCCGGCCGGCCCCCGCCTGGCGATGGTCACTGCGTACTCGCGCGATGATCTGCTCCGGCAGGCCAACGCCCTCGGCATCACGGAGGTGCTGGGCAAACCCATGAGCCCCTCGACCTTGTTTGATTCGCTCATGCGACTGATGGGCGAAGACCAGAGCCTTGGTGCGACCAACGCGATCGCACACACCGCCGGCGGCGCGGGCTTCCAGGGGATCCAAGGTCAAATGGGTCTGCAGGGGCTGCGCGTGTTGCTGGCCGAAGACAATGCGCTGAACCAGCAGGTGGCCTCCGAGCTACTGGCCGATGTCGGTGTGCAGGTGCAAGTCGCAGCCAACGGGCGCATTGCCGTAGAGATGGCCATGCAGCATCGCTTTGACGCGATCCTGATGGACATGCAGATGCCGGTGATGGATGGAATCGCTGCCACGCAGGCCATCAAGGCATGGCCGGACGCGAGCGGCACTCCCATCATCGCCATGACCGCCAACGCCATGGAGGCGGACCGCAGGCGCTGCCTGGAGGCTGGCATGGTGGACTTTGTGGCCAAGCCGATTGAGCCGGGGCGACTCTTCAAGATGTTGCTTCACTGGAGCCGCAAGGGCGACACTTCCGGCGCATCGCGGGCGTTGGCCATCAAACCAGACGCCATCGCGCGACCCGTTGCCGCACACCCGGCAATTCTTCCCGCGTCCATCGACGGTCTGGACCTGCAAGGCGGGCTGCGCCGCGTCCTGGGCCGCGAGGATCGGTACCTCGAACTGCTCAAGAACTTCGTGCGCGATCAAAGTGATGCATGCGAACGGATCGAGCAGGCCCTGGCCGAGGGCAACCAGGCGCAGGCAGCACGCGCGGTCCACACTCTCAATGGACTGGCCGGTACCATTGGCGCCCATGGGTTGCGTGATGCGGCACAGCAGTTGGAAAGCGGCATTCACAGTCCACAGGCCAGCCGCTACCTCCCGGAGTTGGCGCATCGTCTGCGGGCGCTGGTGGCGGCATTGCAGCCGGTGATCGCCCGGGACCCGGTCGCGCACCGAGCGGCGCCCGCGGCGGACCCAACCGCTCCGCGCAAGGCCGTCGATCGGCTCGTGCAACTCTTGCGCGATGACGATGCGAATGCGCAGAGGCATTTCTCAGAGCACGAGGGGCTGCTGCGCGTCGTCCTTGGCGAGCATTTCACCCACGTCCAGCATGCCGTCAATTCCCTTGCGCTCGATGAAGCGCTCGAAGTCATGGAGGCGATCTCAACATGAGCGAAGATGTGCGAAGCACCAAGGATTTCATCGTTCTGGTGGTGGACGACACCGCCGCCAACCTGATGCTGATGAATGATCTGCTGCAACCTTTCTATACAGTCAAAGTGGCGTCGAGCGGCGCGCGGGCGCTGAAGATTGCCAGCTCCAGCCCCCCACCCGACCTGGTGCTACTTGACATCATGATGCCGGAAATGGACGGCTACGAAGTGTGCCGCCAGCTGAAGAGCAACCCGGCCACACGGGACATGCCCGTGATTTTCCTGACGGCAAAGGCTGAAATCAGCGACGAGCAGATGGGCTTCGAACTGGGGGCGGTGGACTACATCCCCAAGCCTATCAGTCCGCCAGTCGTCCTGGCGCGGGTCAAGACCCACCTCACACTCAAATCCTCCGCGGACTTCTTGAAAGACAAGAACGTCTTTTTGGAGCAGGAAGTGGCTCGCCGCACAGAGCAGCTGCAGGAAATTCAGGACGTCGCCATCCTGACCATGGCCTCGCTGGCCGAAACCCGCGATAACGAGACTGGCAACCACATCATTCGCACGCAGCACTATGTCAAGCTGCTCGCGGAGCAGCTTCGCGAGCACCCTCGCTTCGCCCATCACCTGGACGACGCCACGATCAACCTTCTGTTCAAGTCAGCGCCGCTGCACGATATTGGAAAAGTAGGTATTCCGGACAGCATTCTGCTCAAGCCCGGCAAGCTGACACCGGAAGAGTTCGAGGTCATGAAGACGCACACGACGCTAGGCAAGGTGGCCATCGAGAGTGCAGAATTGCGCCTGGGCAAGAGCGTGCCTTTTTTGCGCTACGCCAAGGAGATTGCACACTCACACCAGGAGAAATGGGACGGCTCGGGCTACCCCGAGGGGCTCGCCGGGGATGCCATTCCCGTTTCTGCTCGACTGATGGCGGTCGCCGATGTGTATGACGCCCTGATCAGCCGCAGGGTCTACAAGCCACCATTCACGCACGAAGCTGCCATGGTCATCATCGAAGCGGGGCGCGGCCGGCACTTTGATCCGGACATCGTGGATGCGTTTGTATCCATTCAATGGCAATGTCATGAAATTGCCCTACGGCACGCCAACACAGATGAAGAGCTGGCAAAGCATTCATAGCTGATGATTGCGATTGCCCCCGGAGCTGACCGCGGACCGTACCCGCTCCGCCAACCCCGTAGTCCGCGCATCCCACGCCCCGCGGTACGCGCATGCGCATGGCAGACACCGTCGGCATCGTGGTTCGCCGCACCCATCCCGAGTCGGCGCGGCTCGTTCGGAGGTGGCAGCGCTGTGGCCAGTCGGCGCGCGCGCTCGGTGAGGCGCTCGGTCGAGGGAGAGAGCACCTCGCAGCACCAGTCGGGCGCGAGCGTGAGGGCGTCGCTCTCGTCGAGGAAATCGGGCGGCAGGCGCTCGCGTCGCCACCCCGCGATGTCGGGCACGAGGACGTCCGGGTGCGGTCCGAGACGCAGTTCGGGCTCCGCCAGGGCCCATAGGAAATCCAACGGGGCAGCGTCGCTGGCGGGCATCCGCTCCAGGCGACCGATCACCCGAAGCACCCGCGCTCGCTCTACCCTCACCAGGAACTCTCCGGGATGCCCTGCACGCCGCAGCTCCCATCGGGCCCGGTACGGAGCTCGCTGGCTGGCCGTCGAGGTCGGGCGCGCGGTTGATGCCGGGGTGTTCCCGGCGAACCCGGGGTGGGCGTGCGCGGGGTGCGAACATGCGAGGGCGTGCGCCGCGGGGGAGGTGAAGCGGGCGGCGTAGGAGGACAGGACGGGTGGGCGCCGGTGCAACGGAGACGTTGCGCTGGCGGTCCACCACCGCTTCCTTCTTTCGGCCGGACATCGCTGAAACATAAGCCCCGGCGATCGGCTCAGCGTAGGCACGCGGGCGGTGTCGCTGTAGCATCCCCGCCCACCGGGTCATGACGCCTCCCCCACTCGCTGCCGGGATGATCGTCGATCGCCGCTACCAGCTGGTTGATTTGTTGGGCGAGGGTGCGTTCGGCGAAGTGTGGCGCGCCAAGGACGCTCGGCTGTCCGGTCGGCACGTCGCCATCAAATTCCTTCACGCCGATCTCCTTCGCCACCCCGAAGTCGTGGAGCGGTTCAGCAGCGAGGCCGACGCGCTCGCTCAGGCGGTGCACCCCAACGTCGTCGCGGTGATGGATCGCGGCATGATGGGCGATCGGCTGTTCATCGTCACGGAGTTCATCGACGGGGTCTCGCTGGGGACGTGGCTCCACCAACACTCCGAGCGCAACGTGCAGCCGGACCTCGACGAGGTGCGCTCGATTTTCGACCAGCTCTGCGCTGGCATCGAGGCTGCGCACGCGGTGCGTTCTCCCGGGCCGATCATTCACCGCGACATCAAGCCCGACAACATCCTGCTCCACACCGGCCCGAACGGCGTCACCCTGGTCAAGGTTGCGGACTTTGGAATCGCACAACGCGGTGGCAGATCAGGCACCCGCACTGGCGTTCAACTCGGGACGCCGGTGTACATGGCACCCGAGCAGGCGATGGCGCAGTGGTCCAGGGTCGGCCCGTGGACGGACGTCTTCGCGCTGGGGGTTGTTCTTGTAGAGATGCTGACCCTTCGCGCGCAGGCGAAGGCGTCCGAGCTTTGGTGGGCGACAGTGCTCCTCCAAAAGGACTCGCCGACTGCGCTCTTGTCGGGAGTTCGCCCTGACCTACCGCCTGGGATCTGGGAGGTAGTCGACAAGGCGCTCGCGGGTCAGCCCGAGGATCGGTTCCCGAACGCGGGCGCCCTTGGGGCTTCCCTGCGAGCGGCGTGGCAGCGCGTGGACCGTGCCTCCTGGGACCCAACGAGAGTGTGGACTCGCACCCGGTCGTCCCCCGAACCACCTCCTGCTTCCCGTCCCCAGCCTCCACCTCCTGCTGCCCAGCCCCCACCTCCGCCTCCGCCAGGTTGGTCTCCGTCATGGGAACCTCGCGGTCGCCCTCCTGCTCCCCATCTTCCGCCTGCGCCTGCACCTGCACCTGCACCTGCGCCTGCACCTGCACCTGCACCTGCGCCTGCGCCTGCGCCTGCGCCGCCTCGCGTGGCGTTACCTCCAGTGCTCACGGAGGCGGTGGAGAGCATCGAGGCGGTGCCTGTCACAGGGGGCCTTTCCGAAGCCTGGCACGCCACGTTGAATCCTCTGGTGAGGACCATCCAGGGACGATGGCAGCGTGATCCGTTCGCCTTCCTGTTCGCGGGGGGCAGTCTCCTCGCCTTGGCTGCGATCGCCATCGTCGTGTCGGTGATGAAGCAGGCCTCCGAAGAGCCTCCACCGTTGACCGCGATCGATGACCGCCCCCTCACCGATGGAGTCACCCCTTCCAGGGTCGATCCCCCAACGGTGGCTGACCCGTTGATCACCCGCCCTGCACCGTCTTGCCCCGACAGGATGGTCCCCATCCCAGCGGGGAGATTCCTCATGGGTTCCGCAGACGGCGTCGGCACTCCCGGTGAACACCCCGCGCACTGGGTCACCCTCGACGCTTTCTGTATGGATCGAACGGAGGTCACCGTCGCGCGGTACCGTGAGTGCGCCCGTGCAGGGAATTGTGTTGCGGCGCCCACGACGCCGAGCACCGGAGCCGACTGGAGCGAGGTATGTAACGGCGACCGCATCGACCGCGACACCCATCCCATCAACTGCATCAGTTGGCAGGCTGCCGACGCGTTTTGCGGCTGGGCGACCGGACGACTCCCAACCGAGGCCGAGTGGGAGCTCGCGGCTCGCGGCTCGATGGGGAGAGACTTCCCGTGGGGGGCAACGATGCCCAGCGAGTCGCTCCTGAACGCGTGCGGCCCCGAGTGTGCGGAGACGATGGGCGGCGAGGCGAGCGCCTTCAGCGCGGAGGATGGCTGGCTGGGGACGGCGCCGGTGGGCACCTTTCCAAACGGCGCGTCGATGTACGGCGTACTCGACATGGCGGGCAATGTCGCCGAGTGGACCGGCACGCGATACGGACGATACGGCTATGAACACACCGTGAACCCGGAGGGTCCCCGGACAGGAGCGACCCGCGTCGTCCGTGGCGGCGGCTGGCTCGATCTTCAGTTCGACCGGTTCCGTGCGGCGAGGCGGGATGCCCAGGCGCCCGGGTATCGGGGGCGGAGTGTCGGCTTCCGATGCGTGCGATCGCTCGCACCACACCCTGGGACCTGACTTCGTCCGCGAAGGCTACCGGGTGGCCGGGTTCGAGACTCCGGCGCAGGATGGCGTGCAATGACACGCTGAGGCGATTCTAAAGGTGAGGGCTCGGACGGCAGCGATCGGCAAGGTGCCGCGCGCCTGTGCCAGTGCGAGGTATGCGGGCCTCGCCGCGCTGGCGCCGGACGCAGAACCGCCACGACACGCCGCGACCACTGACAGCACCCCCGAGACTGCGCTCCGCATGGCGTTTCCAGCTTCGGTTCGCGCCCGATTTCGCTCCGCCTCTACTCGCCGCGCCTCCGCCACCTGCGCTCGATATCGCTCTGCGGCAACGCGACCTGCCTCGGCAGCCTGTGCGTCCGCGGTCGCCTGACGTGCCTCCGCCGTGGACCGCTGCAGCGCCGCCAGACGGTCCGTGAGCGTTCGCAAAGATGTGGCGGCATCGACGAAGAGTGCCGACTGCGCCCCACTTCGGACTTCTACTGAGTGGCGAAGGATAGCATCTACGCACCGGTCTTGCGCTTCGTTCATCTGATCCAAGGTGGTGTCCAGCAACGCGAGACGACATGTGGCCGCCACCCCGTATCCATCGTTCGTGCCTCCTGCCACCAGTTGTTGAAGCGCCTCGGTCTCGGAGTCCGCTAGGAGCCAGAGGTCATGCCGCTCGCGCTCGACGCGGATTGCCCTCACTCGCTCGGGCACCCCTTCCGCGCGCGGATCGTTGGGACAACTCGACGCGAACTCCAGCAGCGCCTCCGGTGTGCCGGTCGTCAGCGCGGCTCTCCAGACGCGGTCGGCGATAAGCGCCCGAACCGGATCGAGCGCGAGGTCGCTCAGCACTTCGGTCGGACGATCACGGGCGACCACGCTAACAGACGACCACCTGCGGTCCCCCCACATTGCCCCCGCTGGTATCTCGGTTGTGAGGTCGAAACGAACGACTCCGTCCGGTCCGGCCCGTCGTGTTGCGAACATCTCGCCGCCAAGCTCCGGCGAGATGACTATACGTCGCAGCGCGACGACCAATCCCGAGGCCGCTATTCCGGGACAGTCCTGGGAGGTGCGCTCCTCGACATCCGTGTACGGCACCTCTTCCCTCGTCGTGCGCCCCGCGATAAGGCTGCCAACCCACGGAATGAGCGCCAAGACTCCCAGACTTATCCCGAAGATACCCACAGTGCGGGTAGCCTGAATCGCGCTGGCACCAGGTGCGCGACCGCAGGCCCCCAACGAAGTGCAGGCATCTCTCGGATTCGCAACGAGAATGCTACTCAACCCCCCGACGAGGCCCCCCCCTAACGCGAGCAAGTCCACACCCGCCGTGCCGCCCACATCGCGGGTCGTTACGCGCCGCTCCGTCCCGGTCACATCGAACCCGCGCTCACATAGATCGACCCGCTGGATCGATATCGAGGCCTCGGTGCCCACCATGGTCGGCTCTCCGACCCAGCGGGTATGTCCACGGTGCTCGAACGGGCGCCGACTCTCGACCTGCCGCGTCGCCGTGAGAGTGGGCTGCACGGACCAACACCCGGCCGCTCCCCACAGGTTCAGTAGAACCACGAGACCTGCTGCAAGGCGGCGCACTCTCTTCACTTCGCCACCCGCTCAACAATCTTCGGCACGTCCTTCGGGTCCCACGCCACGTCGAATGCCCATCGCCCCCACGCGCCTTCGCGGTTCACCACGTCAACCCACTTCCTGGCCGCCTGGTGCTTCGCCATCACCTGGTTGTGTCGGTACCCCTTCACCTCCAGGATCAGCTTCGTCTCCTGCCCATCCTCGGCGTCCACGACCACCAGGAAGTCTGGCATGTACTGGTGCCCCTCCTCTCCCTCCTGGAACCGGTACGGGATGCTCAGCCCCAGGTGGTCGTTCTTCACGAACGCCTTCACCCGCGTGTGCGCGTCGAGGTGCGCCGCCGCCACCCGACGCCCGGTGTTGAGGTTCTCCGCCGCGAAGACCGCGCCCATGCCGCCGTCACCGAGCAAGCGTTCGAGGCGGTACTTGCCTCCGATGGTCTCGCCAATGGTTGTCACTGGGCGTCAGAGCCTCCCCTGGTGGGCATCTAGCCTTGATCGCCGGGCGTCGGCAAGGGCAACAGGAGCGGTGCGCCACCATCCCCCGCTCATCACCCATGCTGCCACGTCCCCAGCGCCTCGCCCGGCCCTCTGCTCGCTCTCCATGGGCGCGGGCTCCGCCCTCGCACCGTGCGCGGGGTCCTTGCACCTCGACGAAGCACCCCCGCCCTTCCAAGGCCCATAGGAAATCCAACGGGGCAGCGTCGCCGGCGGGCATCCGCTCCAGGCGACCGATCACCCGAAGCACCCGCGCTCGCTCTACCCTCACCAGGAACTCTCCGGGATGCCCTACGTGCCGCAGCTCCCATCGGGCCC
>CAIOSS010000076.1 GCA_903860995.1 uncultured delta proteobacterium
GGTCGTCGCAGTCGGAGTCGTAGCGACACTGCCCGGCCGGCACGTTGTCGCTGGTACAGCCCGACGACACGAACAGCAGGGCGCAAGCGACCATCCCCAGGGCACGCGTGATTGCAGACATGAACGAATGAGGGCCCCAATTCTGGCGGCGGTCAACCCAGGCCCCGGGGTCACATCCCGACTGGGGGGTCGTTTACCAGTCCGAGTAAGCGCGCGCGCACCGCGGCGACGAGGTACAGGCTCCCGCACGCGAGCACCACGCCCTGCGGTCCCGCCGACGCCCGCGCTGCCGCGATGGCCTCCGCCGGCGAGGCGCACGCCGTGCCGTCGCGCTCGGCCCGCATCGCCTCGGGCGCGACCGCGCGAGGGAGAGGGGCCGCGGCGTAGAATCGCCTCGCCCCGGGGAAGGCCCCGGCGAGCAGCCCGAGCATCGCCGCCCAGGGCTTGTCGGACGAGGCGCCGAAGACCACCGCAGCGATGGGGGGCAGCCCCGGCGAGGCGCAGAGCGCCGCCACGCCGTCGAGGTTGTGGCCGCCGTCGAGGATCACGTCTCCGATGCGCTCCATCCGCCCCGGCCAGCGCGCCGCGGCGAGCCCGGCGCGCATCGCGGCGGCGTCGATGGTGGGGTCGAGCGAGCGCATGCGGTCGAGCACCGCGGCGGCGGTCGCGACGTTTTCGACCTGGTAGGCCCCCGCGAGGTGGATCGCGACGGGCAGGGGCTCCCCCGCGAAGCGGACCTCTAGCGAGGTGGTCGCGCCGTCGACGGACACGACCCGCGCCGGGGGCGCGTCGATCAGCGGCGCCCCGACGCGGCGGGCGACGGCCTCGATGGCGCCGCGGGCCTCGGAGGCTGCGCCGAGCCGCGGCCCCAGCACGCAGGGCACCCCGGGCTTGAGGATCCCGGCCTTCTCGGTCGCGATCGCGGCGAGCGTGTCGCCCAAGTACCCTTGGTGGTCGAGCGCGATGCCAGTGATCACCGTCACGTCCGGCGCGCACACCGCGGTCGCGTCGAGGCGGCCGCCGAGCCCGACCTCCAGCACCACGCGATGGACCCCGGCGGCCTCGAAGCACATCCACCCGAGCGCCGTCGCGGCCTCGAAGAAGGTCAACGTGGGGATCGCCCCGCCGGCCATGAGGGCGAGCAGGCGGTCGCACTGCGCCTGCGCGAGGGCCTCGTCGACGGGCTCTCCGTCGACGGCGATGCGCTCGACGAAGCGGTGCAGGTGCGGCGACGTGTAGCGCCCCACCCGCTGGCCCGCCGCGCGAAGCACCGCGTCGACCATGGCGGAGACGCTGCCCTTGCCGTTGGTCCCCGCGACGTGGACGACGGGGAGTCGGGCCTGCGGGTCGCCGAGCGCCGCGAGCGCCGCGCGCATCGCCGCGAGGTCGAGCACGACGCCGCGGGCGATGAGGGGCGCGAGGCGCTCGACGAGGGCAACCACGGGAGCGCCTCAGCCCGCGAGCAGGCCGATGACCCGCCGGAGCGTGGCGCGCAGCTCGGCGCGCGGGACGATCGCGTCGATCATCCCGTGCTCCAGCAAGAACTCGCTCCGCTGGAATCCCTCCGGCAATGTCTGCTTGATGGTCTGCTCGATGACCCGGGGGCCGGCGAAGCCGATGAGGGCGCCGGGCTCGGCGAGGTTGACGTCGCCGAGCAGGGCGTACGACGCCGCCACGCCGCCCGTCGTGGGATGCAACAGCACCGAGACGAAGGGCACCCCGGCGTCGGCGACCAGGCCGCGCGCTGCGACGGTCTTGGCCATCTGCATGAGCGAGTGGATGCCCTCCTGCATGCGCGCGCCGCCGGAGGCGCTGAGCACCACCACGGGCCGACGCGCGCTCGCGCCGCGCTCGAAGAGGCGCGTGAGGCGCTCGCCCACCACGCTGCCCATCGATCCTCCCATGAAGCCGAAGGCGAAGACCCCGAGGGCGATGTCGACCCCGTCGAGGGAGGCGTCGCCGACGAGCACGGCCTCGGACTCACCCGACTGGCGCTGCGATCGCGCGACGCGGTCGGGGTAGGTCTGGCCGTCGCTGAATCCCAGGGGGTCGCCCGACCGCAGCGCGTCGCCGATGGGGGAGAAGCTGTCCGGGTCGGTGAGGAGCGAGACCCAGCTCGGGGGTGCCATCCGGTGGTGGTGACCGCACTGGGGGCAGACGCTCCACGCCGCCGCGAGGACGTCTTCGAGCAGGGTGACGCCGCAGCCCTCGCAGCGGCGGAACACCCCGGGCGCCACGGAGCGCTTCTCGGCGCCGTCCACCGTCGCCCGATCTCGCCGTCGCCAGTTCGTCACCGGCGCATCCCTAGCGCGCCGTCAGCCCCGAGGGAACCCTCGACCCGCGCACCACCATCGACGCCGCGCCGCGGAGTTCGAGGTTGTCCCGGCAGGGCATCACCTGGAGGGCGCCGGCCACGATGGGGTCACCCGGCGGGTGCGTGGGGGGAGGCGCGAAGTGCCCCCCCGGCGGCAGCGGGCCGAGGCGCGCGACGCAGGCTTCAAAGGTGTCCATGGAGAGGTAGCGCGCGGGCTCGACGAAGATGAGCTCGAGCCACTCGACGAAGCTCGACGCCATGCGCTCGACCCGCGCGTCGAGGACGCGGAGCCGGAGCACCTTGCCGTCCCGATAGCCGTACTGGTCGCCGAGGCCTGAGTCGGCGAAGAAGGTCACGCCGTCGAGCAGCATGCCGAAGGACTGACGCCAGCCGTCCGGGCGGTTCCACGCGTCGAGGGACTGGTTGGGCACGTCGCTCCGGGCGCCCAGGAGGTGCAGCGCTCCCTGCAACGCATAGCAGCCGTTCCAACGCTGGAGGAACCTCGCGTGGTCGTCCGCGCTGCGCCCCGCGGCGGCCATCGTGGCCCGCGCCTCGGCCGGGTCGTACGGGGGCGCGACATGCCCCGGGACGATCGTCGGCTCAACCCAGGCGAGCAGCTTCAGCAGGTCCATGGGCCGGACGTTATCCCGAAAGGTACCGCGGCGACGCAACCGCACTCACAGGACGAACTCATCGCCGAGCGAGAGGAGCTCGAGGCGATCTTCGTGGAGCTTCGAGAGCTCCCGCTCGACCTTGGCCTGACACGACGGCTTGATGTGGAACATCAGCCAGGGGATGTCCTTGCGCGTGAACTTCAAGAGTTCCCGCTGCAGCGTCGACGGCGTGTGGTGCCCCGACACCTTGGCGAGCCACTCCAGCTCGTTGGGGAAGCTCACCTCCTGGAGCACCGCCCGAAGCCCGGGCGTCTCCTTGAGCACCTCCCAGAATCGATCGGTCGGGCCCGTGTCGCCGGAGAACGCGAGCGCGGCGCCGTCGCGCGACACCACGATGCCCGCGCTCTCGATGGTGTGCGAGACCAGCACCGCCTTGAGCGAATAGCCCGCGACCTCCTGGGCCACCTCGGGCTCGAGGACCTTGAGCTCCACCGTCGACCCGCCGCCGCCGACCAGCGGGATGTTGGTGAAGTCGGGCCAGAGCACGTTGTTGAAGAAGTGGTCCTTCAAGGCGCGGATGGTCGCCGCGGTGCCCGCGATGACCAGCGGGCGCTCAGCCCCCTGGCAACGGTTGTCGGCGAGCGACGCGAGGTCGCGCACGTGGTCGAGGTGCGCGTGGGACACCACCACCGCGTCGAGGGCCATCTGCTCCTCGAGGGTGAGCATCGCGGTGGTCGCGCCGGCGTCGAGCGCGAGGCGGCCGTCGACGAGGAAGCTCGTCGTGCGGTGCTGCGCCGTCTCGCCGCCGTGGCAGCCGAGTACCTTCAACTCCATCGCCTACGCCCCCTCGGTTGTCAGACGCTCGAGCGCGTCGACGAACGCGTGCAGCCGCGCCGGATCGGGCAGCAGCCACCCGTCGTCCCCCGCAGCGCGCACGAGGCGCACCCGCACCAGCCGGTCGATGACCCCCTGAACGGTCTCCAGGTCGAGGCCCACCATCGAGGCGAGGTCATCGGCCGACATCGCCAGGCGCACGCCGCCGCCCATGCGCTCGCCGTACTCCTCGCCCGCCCGCGCGAGCCCGAGGATGACCCTCGCCCGGGGGTCGGCCCGCGAGAGGATGTCGATGTACGCGTTGGCGCTGTGCAGCCGGCGCGCGAGGCGGGTGATCATGCGCACCGCGATCTCCCCGTTGCCGAGCACCATCGCCTCGAAGGTGCGCCCGTCGATGACCAGGGCGTGGAGGGGCTCAAGCGACGTCGCGGTGGCCGTGCGCGGCTTGCCGTTGAGGATCGCCATCTCGCCGAAGAACTCCCCCGGGCCGATGACCGCCAGCGTGCGCTCGCCCGACGGGAAGACCTTCGAGATGCGCACCCGGCCGGTCTGGATCACGAACATCTCCACCCCGGGCTCGCCCTCGCGGAAGAGCA
>CAIOSS010000077.1 GCA_903860995.1 uncultured delta proteobacterium
GGGCTTCGCGTCCGCGGTGGTGTCGTACTTCTTCGTCACGCTCTCGCGCAGGAATCGAACCCGCACCTTGTCAGCGATCTCGATGACGATCTCCTTCTCGAAGACCTCGTGGACCGTGCCGATCATCTTGCTGTCGGTGACCACGCGGTCCCCCTTGCGGAGCCCCTTCTGGAGGGTCTCCTGCTCCTTCTGCTGCTGCCGCATCGGGCGCAGCATGAAGAACCACACGAACAGGAAGATCGCCGGGAGCATGATGAAGTTCATCAGCCCGGCGCCGCCGCCCGCCCCGCCGGTGGGCGCCGCGGGTCCCGCGGGCCCGGCCCCGCCGGGCGTCATCGTTGGCTGGAACGCCAGCAGCGCCTCGGCGCCTCGCGCTGCGTAGAAGACCAGGGAGTCGATCGCCGTGGGTGTCATCGGGTCACTCTTTCGGAGCCCATCTTAACGGGTCGCGACAGCACTCGTCGGACCGCGCGCGAAGACCATCTTCCCGGGTCGGCGCTGGGCGGAGGGCGCTGCTAACACGCACTTCGATACGGGGTCAACCTCGCTCGGGCCGACGATGAATCCGCAACGTGATAGCTTGCGACGGCCGTGAACCCAAGGCCCCGCTACCTTCTTCCAGCGCTCGTTCTGATGCTCTCGCTCGGGGCCTTGGGATGCGGGAGTCCCGCCCCCACCCCGGCGGACGCCTCCGCCGACCTCCCGGGGTCCGAGGGAGGGGTGATCGTCGACCCCACCCTCGAACTCGGCACCGGGCAGTCTTCCTGGGAGTCGCTTCCGGAGGGCGCGCGCGTCGAGCTCATCCACGGGCCGCAAGGCGGCTACCACCTCTTCGCGAGGTTCCGTGAGCGTCAGCTCGGCGGCGACGTGCGGGTGACCTTCCGGGTCGTCCCTGTCGACGGCGGCGAAGCCATCAACGACCCCACCGACCGCATCCGGGTGCTCGAAGGCCGCGGGCTCATCCGCACCGCGCAGGGCTGGGAATCGGCCAGCGCCCTGCTGGTCATCCTCGTGCGGGTGCGAGCTCCCTCTGAGGTCGTCGGCCGCAGCTTCGTCCTCGAGGCCAACGTCACGCCCACCGGATCGGGCGCCACCGCGACCCTCCGGCGGACCATCACGATCATCGACGAGACGTGAATTCGGTCGCGATGGGGAGGTGGCCGCTGGTCGGCGGTCGGTGGTAGGCTTTTCAATTGTGACGGCTAATCCCTACAAGCCCCGCTCAACGATCCTCCGCGCGCCTGGCGTCGAGCCCATCGGCGCCCCGCCACCGCCGCCATCCTCCGCGATGATGACGGGGCCAGCCCGATCCCTCTCCCCAGGGTCGGTCGCGCTGGGTCGTTATACCATCCAGAAGGTCATCGGGCGGGGGGGGGATGGCCACCGTCTACCTCGCCAGAAACCAGGAGACCGAGCGCCTCGTGGCGTTGAAGATCCTCGATCCCGAGATCTCCAGCGACCCGAGCTATGTCGAGCGTTTCCGGCGCGAGGCCCGCGCTGCCGGGCGCATCCGCAGCGACCACGTGGTGGCCATCTACGACCTCGGCACCGACGAGAGCGGCACCCTGGTGCTCGTGATGGAGTACCTGGAAGGGCAGACCGTACAGCAGGCGCTCCGCAATGGTCGGCTGCCCATCCCCCGCATCGGTCACCTCGGCCGGCATCTCTGCGAGGGCCTCGCGGCCGCGCACGAGTGCGGCGTCATCCACCGTGACCTCAAGCCGGCCAACCTGTTCATCGAGCGCATGCCCGCGGGCGCCGAGAAGCTGAAGGTCCTCGACTTCGGCATCTCGAAGCTGGCCGAAGCGTCGTCGCAAGAGCTCACCCGGGCCGGGCAGACCCTCGGCACCCTCGCGTACATGGCCCCCGAGCAGATTCGCGGCACCGTGAAGGGCAACGACCCCCGCATCGACCTGTATGCCGCGGGCGTGTCGCTCTTCCTCATGCTCACCGCGAAGCGGCCCATCGACGCCGACGACACCGTGCAGCTCCTGCAGGCCGTCCTGGAGAAGCCACCGCTGACGTTGCAGCAGGCCTGCGGCGTGGAGTTTCCGCCGGCGCTCGAGGCCTTCGTCGCCAAGGCCCTCCAGAAGGACTCCGCGAGGCGCTTCCAGAACGCCATCGAGATGCGCGACGCTTTACTCTCGGCGGTAAGCGCGCCCGCCTCCGCGGCCAGCTCGGACGTCGAAGAGGTCATGGAGGTCAACTCCACGATCATGTGCGAGGCCCCCCGCTTCGACAGCTCGCTGCCCGCCGCGACGCCGTCCGGCGTCATCGCGCGCAACGGACACGACCCGGCTCCGAGCCCTGTGATGCTCCCCTCGTTCGATGACGACGAGGAGGAGGGCAAGACCGTCGTGCGTGCGCCCTATTCGTCGCCGAATGAAGCGCCCTCCGTGCTTCCAGCCGCCGGCCGTCGGCTCGGCCCGCCACCCGATCACTCGCTCCCGGCCCCGGCCTCCGGAACGCCCATGCGCGCGGCGACCATCGCGCCGACCGGTCTCCCCAACTCCAACGCCGCACAGATGTATGCGCAGCCGCCGGGGGAGTCGACGATGATCGCCGACCCACCAAACACCAACCCCTTCGGCGCCTTCGGTGTCCCGGGTATGCAGCCGCCGCAGCCGGCGATGGGCCCGCCCCCCGCCACCAACCCCTTCGGTCCCCTCGCGGGGGGCTCACCCTTCGCACCGCCTCCCTTCACCGCGGCCCCTGCCGCACCCGCCCCGCGGCGCTCGCCGCTGGTCTTCGTCCTCGGCGCCGCGGCCCTCGTCGCGGTCGTCCTCGTCGGTCTCGCAGGCAAGGTCGCGATGGACGGACGCAACAACCCGCCGACCACCGCCGGCATCGAGCCCGTGAGGTCACCCGCGCCGGCGCCCGCTGCCGTACCCGAAGCCGCGCCCCCGGTCGCGCAGCCCATCGCCCCCCCGGCGCCCGTCGCGGCGGTCCCTCCCACGATGCCCCCGACGCCGATCGCCGAGCCGACGCCCACTCCTTCATCGCCGGCCCCCGCGCCGCCTGTCGCTGCCGCGGAGCCGGCGCCCCCACCGATCCCCCCCGCGGCAGTCGTCCCGGCGCCCCCGGCCGCGGAGCCGGCGACGACCCGCACCGCCAC
>CAIOSS010000078.1 GCA_903860995.1 uncultured delta proteobacterium
CCTCTTCCTCTTCCTCTTCCTCTTCCTCTTCCTCTTCCTCTTCCTCTTCCTCTTCCTCTTCCTCTTCCTCTCGGGCCGATGTCAGGACGGCCGTCGGGAGCACGGCCTTCGCGGGCGCGACCTCCTCCTCCTCCCCCTCCTCCTCCTCCTCCCAGGTCATTGTCATGTACTCTCGAAGTACCAGATTTGCGTCGATACCCGGAGAAACGGCGGCCAAGTCCAGTCCAGTCGGTAATGCTGGACCTGCGAGCGCGGCCTGGATGCCTAAACAATGAAGATCCTCGAGGAGGCGTTGGAAGCGATATGTCCCGAGTATTTCGTAGTGTCGGCCGTAGACTGCCATCAAGAGCCACCTGGCCGAGTGCGGTTCGCTCCACGCATTGCGCATGACCCCAGTAAGAGGTGAGTGGAGCCTGAATGGATCCTCCTCGCCGCATCCCTCCCGCTCACAGGCGTCACTCTCTGCCACGGCATGTCCGAAGTCCTCCTGACTGTCCTGGCCGATCCAGTTGCTCGGACGGACGGAGATGTCGCGAGGACAGCGAGCGAGTATCGATGGAGAGTGTCCGAGCGCGAACACCTTGACCGCGAGGGCAAACATCGTGTCCTTCGGGAGAAAATCCCGATCCGGGAGGTGGAAGTTCCTTCCCCCGATTTCGATCGTACCGCGAAAGAGGTGACACAGATCCGAACGTCGGAGATCGGCAAACAGACGAACCTCGTCTTGTCCGTAATAGGTTGCGAGACACTCCTTGATGCCTTCCAGGCGATTGGGTGGCCTAAGAAAAAGTGTGCGGCAAAGATGGGTTATCGCCGAGGCCGGAACTTGATCCAAGACTTCGCGTACGATCGATGTCATAAATTCTCCAGCGCGACTGTGTGGCGAACGTGAAGCCGTAACGCGAGATGGCATGAACGAACGATGCTGTGTAAGGGAACGATGACTTGGTGCCTGAGGCGAGGAGCGGAGTCGCAAGGATGTGGCACCCCTGCTCGCCGCCGCGTGACTCGCTCGCGTGTCGAAGTGATGCGCGAGGCCGCCAAGGTGGGTCAGTTTACGGTGGCCACGGACACGTTGAAGCGCGGGAGCCTATCCGGACCCAACCGCGACGCGAGCGACTCGTACCAGGCCTGTGGGCAGGACGATCTCGAACGACGCTTCGGTCGCCGTGACTGCGATGCCGCCGTAGTGCATTTGCCGGTGGTGATTTGCACACAGCGTGAGGATGTTCGACGCGGCCAGCGAGCCAGCCACACCGCGTGAAACTGGCATCACGTGATGCGCCTCCACGTACGGCTCGCCGTTCGGCTTCTTGAAGCCAATCGGCTCCGCGCCCAGCGCCTCGCCGAGCTTGCATTTGAACCCGTTGGCCTTCTTCACGAGCGCGCCGACAGGACCGCGCTCGATGCTCTTGCTGACCGCTTCCCGGACCTCTGGCACCGCGTCTCTATACTTCCGCTCGAGATCAGCGACGGCACCCATGTCCGATGGCGGCACCGGAGGTGCCGCTCGAAGGTCATCGGCTTCTTCGCCAAGGAGGTCGAGGATCAAACGAAAGTCCCCTTCGGAAATCGGGAACGACGACGCCTGGAGTCCGTTGAGTACGTGGGGCGAGAGCGTCGGCCGCTCCTCCTTCAGCCGCGCGATCGTCAGTGGTCGCGTGAGAAACGTACGCAGGTAACGGATGTCGACGATCTGCCGGTCTGCCGCAGGTACCTCGTCGGGACTCCAGAAGGAATCCGTAGACGCGCCACGAGCGGAGGCCGTGCTCTCGACGACGCACAGCGCATAAATGCCAGCTTCCAGCTTCGGTCGTCCCTCTCGCTCCTCCTTGTTCCTTCCGTCGATACCCACCCGCACGACCGCAAGTTGTCCAGGCGCGAAGCGCGGTGCGTCGGACTTACGGACGCCCCACGCATCCCGTTCGACACCGGTCGCAAAAAATCGATCGATCGCCCACCGCTTCGGGTTGCAGACGAACACCCAGTAGCCGTCGCCCGTTCTCGGCCCCGGAATCCCAGCGTCCCCGAGATCCTCAACCTCGAACCCGAGCTCTTCGAGCTTCCGGCGAACGGTCGCATCCCCGCCGCTGAAGTCCTCGGGGTTGAGGGCGCCGCGACCGGGAAACTGATACCCATGCGCGGCGCCGACGATCGCCTTCGAGTCGTAACGCTTCCCGTCGATCAGCAGGAAGTATCTGCGCGCCGCACCGAACCCGTATTGATCGAGAAATCCGGCGCGTCCGCGCCGATCGAACTCTCGAACGGCCTTGCGCACAGCCTCTGGATCGGAGATGTCAGCGATGGTCACCTGGGTACGCTACCGCAGTGTGCCCGAAGGGTTCCACCGTCCCGATGCTCCGCGCCGTGGTTGTGGGGGGCAGGCGGTCGATGATTTGAGGGCTGCGAAAGCAGCCGCGAGCGTCCCGGGACCGCTCCGGCGTGGGAAAGGCACCGAGATCGCCCCTGTCGCGGAGCCACCATCGCCCGCACGGTGGCTCTCCGCGCCCACGTTTCGCGGCGACGGCTCTCGGCGGCCTTCGTCGAAGACCACGGCACCCCCCACTCGGCCTCTCGGCTGAGGTGGAACATCGCCCCGACACCGACCATCGATCTCGTCGATGGCCATGCAGGCACACGACCATTGACACATCTCGGCAGCCCGGCCAGCATCGGACCGACTGTGGGAAATCGACTCGATGTGGCTGAACGGCTCGGGCGCGGTGTCGTGGTTGATACCGCTGGCGATCTGCGACCAGTGCGTGCGAATTCCCACGCGATGCTGCATCGGGCAACGACGCCTCTGTCTCCCGACGAGCTCAAGGCGATGCTCAGATGAACAAGCTGGTCACAGACTGCCAAGATGGCGGGTCGGTAGTTCGGGCCGTGAGCGGACATGGGCACGAAGCGTCGTAACGTTCTGCTCTACTGGGACCGCGCCAACACTTCGTGGCCAGCGATAGAGAAGTTGCTGGCGCGAACGTCCGTCGTCGGCGAAACCGCGATCCCGATCGACGAGTTGTTCGACGCGGAAAGCATCGCGAGTATCACGGCGGCGTTCGTGATCGTGCGCTCGGGAGATTATTTCGGAGCGGTCGCGGAGTGCAAGTTCGACGAGAGCGATGGGCACCTCAACCTTATCGTAACTAGCCATCTTGTGCTTGGCGAGGAGCCTGTTCCGGTGCGGATGACGCTCTCCCGATTGAGCCATGGCGATCGTACTGCCGAGATCGGAAAGTCTGCCATGGAGGACATCGCGGCGCGATGGAGGCAACGAAGGGACACCTCAGCGGATCACTCTGCTGGTGCGTTGAAGGAGCCGACCGCGCCGCCGATCGATGTCGTCATCACCATGACTTCGGCGTTGAAGTGGGCCGAAAACGTAGGCGTTCACCTAGACTTCGCGGGACCGGCAAGAGCATCCGAATTCGCCTCCGATCTCGACGCGTTCGCCCAGGAGTGCGTCGATGCGTTCGGGGCAGAAGCTTGGCGCCCGCTGACCAGCGCGGCGTGGGGCGTGCTCAACGCCGCAAGCGGAGAGGACGGCAAGGCGATGCTCACGTCAATTGTCGCGGGCCTAAACCGCGCGGGCTGGGGTGACGCGGATATCTACACGCCCCTCTTGCAATCGAGCTGGTTCGAGAGGGACATCGACTTCTTGGAGGTGCATGGCGTGGACGACTCCATTCGGGCATTCGCCGACGCATGCGCGCGGTCTGATCGGTCGGCCGCAGCCATCGCGCTGACGAGGGTGGAAGCGTGCTTGTCTGGCACGTGTCGATGCGAGCGTCCTGCCGAGGGAGAGTAGCGCGCAGAGGGGCCTCGCGCATAACTTCGACACGCGGGCGGGTCACGCGGCGGCGAGCATCGGCTCGACCGCCTTGCGACTCCGCACCCCGGGCCGTGCGGGCGTCGGCATGATGGCGACGAGGTGCGCGAAGAAGGTTCGCCCGAGTCAGCCCCGTAACTGCCCCCGGATCCGCCCCCCTCGCATCTAGCACCCGTCCGCCCCGGGCCCGCACCGTAGGGGCGTGCTCCGTGTCCCCCGCACCGACTACGCCGGCCCCGCCCGAGGCGTCCGCCCGACGCCCCAGGGCGGCGTGTGCGTCGAGGCCGCGGTCGCGCGCGAGGGCGTGCTCGACTACTCGGACGGCCAGCGCACCTGGCGCGAGTACCGCCCCGCCGAGGAGGTGTTCGGGGGATAGGCGAACCAACGCGGCACCCTCGCTGGCACGGATCCGCTCCAGTTACCGGAACGCCTATTATCCGTCGTACGCCTGCCCGCAAGCATTGGCGGGAGCTCCCGGGACGCCGCCTTGGCTCCTTCGCGCGCCCCGACGGCGTCACCAGCACGCGGTAGTCGCACACCGTGAACGGACCGTTCACTGCGCCAACGCCGCGCGTGCTGCGCTCGAGCGTCACGCCGCCGCGCGTCGGGTGCGGCTTCGCGTGGATCCAC
>CAIOSS010000079.1 GCA_903860995.1 uncultured delta proteobacterium
AAGATCGAGGCGCGCCGCGCGGACAACGGCCGCGGCCGGCACCTCCGCGACGGAGAGCTGATGACCGCGTGCCAGCAGGCCTGCCCCGCGGACGCGATCGTGTTTGGTGACCTCAACGACCGCGAGAGCCGCATCGCCGAGATGCATCGCAACGACCGGCGGTACGCGCTGCTCGGGGAGATCGGCACGCAGCCGCGCACCCTGTACCTCGCGAAGATCCGCAATCCGAACCCGGAGATGCTCGGATGAGCTTCGACGCACCGATCAAGGCCATTGGCGAGAAGGACCTCATCGCCCCGAAGAGCACCTTCAAGTCCATCACCGAGGCCGTGGCCCGGGTGACGGAGAACCCTGCGCCCAAGGGGTGGTGGATCGCCTTCCTCACGGCGTTCAGCTTCACCGGCGTGCTGCTCGGATCCATCGGGTACCTGTTCTGGAGGGGCGTCGGCGTCTGGGGAAACAACTCCCCGGTCGGCTGGGCCTGGGACATCACCAACTTCGTCTGGTGGGTGGGCATCGGCCACGCGGGGACGCTCATCTCCGCGGTGCTGTTCCTCTTCCGGCAGAAGTGGCGCACGTCCATCAACCGCTTCGCCGAGGCGATGACCATCTTCGCGGTCATCTGCGCCCTCATCTTCCCGGGCATCCACGTCGGACGCGTCTGGCACGCGTACTACCTGGCGCCCATCCCCAACCAGATGGGCATCTGGCCCAACTTCAAGAGCCCGCTCCTCTGGGACGTGTTCGCCGTGAGCACGTACTTCACGGTGTCGTCACTCTTCTGGTTCGTCGGCCTCATCCCCGACCTCGCCACGCTGCGCGACCGTGCGAAGAACAGCCTGCGGCGAATGGTTTACGGCTTCCTCTCCCTCGGCTGGCGGGGTTCCAACCGCCACTGGCAGAACTACGAGCGCGCCTACATGATCCTGGCGGCGCTCTCGACGCCGCTCGTGCTCTCCGTGCACTCGGTGGTGTCCTTCGATTTCGCCACCTCGGTCGAGCCCGGCTGGCACACCACGATCTTCCCGCCCTATTTCGTCGCCGGTGCCGTGTTCTCGGGCTTCGCGATGGTGATGACGCTCCTGCTCATCGCGCGCTCGGTGTTCAAGCTCACCGACCTGGTCACGATGACCCACGTCGAGCTGATGAACAAGATCATGCTCGCGACGGGCTCGCTCGTTGGCTACGCGTACGCGATGGAGTTCTTCATCGCCTGGTACTCCGGCAACGAGTACGAGCGGTACGTCTTCATCAACCGCGCGACCGGCCCGTACGCCTGGGCGTACTGGATCATGATCTCGTGCACCGTGATCTCGCCGCAGCTCTTCTGGTCGAAGCGCCTGCGCACGAACATCCCGCTGAGCTTCGTCGTGTCGATCTTCATCAACATCGGCATGTGGTTCGAGCGATTCGTGATCATCGTGACGTCGCTGCACCGCGACTTCATCCCGAGCTCCTGGGGCTACTTCCACCCGACCCTGGTGGACATCACCACCTACCTCGGGTCGCTGGGCCTCTTCTTCACGCTGTTCCTGCTCTTCCTCCGGTGGGTGCCGATGATCGCCATCGCTGAGCTCAAGAGCATCCTCCCGGAGGCGGACCCCCACCACGGCGAGCACCACGACGAGGCCCACGAGGGCGACAGCCACGGCGAGCCCGCGCTCGCCACCACGGCGGAGGGGCACTGAGCCATGTCGGTTGAGACCACCACGGTGAGCGTCCCGGAGGGCAGGCCCGCGCTGCTCCTCGCGGAGTACGAGACCCCCGGGGCCTGCATGAAGGCCGCCGAGAAGCTCCGCGACGCGGGCTTCACCAAGTTCGACACCCACACTCCCTTCCCCGTCCACGGGATGGACGCGGCGATGGGCATGGGCGACTCGAAGCTCGGCTGGATCGTCCTGGTGATGGGCATCACCGGCCTCATGACCGGCATCGCCCTGATCACCTACACCAACGGCATCGACTACCCGATCATCGTCGGCGGCAAGCCGGCGATCTCGATCCCCGCGTACGTGCCGGTGTGCTTCGAGCTGACCATCCTGCTCTCCGCCTTCGGGGCGGTGTTCGGGATGTTTGGGCTCAACCAGCTTCCGCGGCACCACCACCCGGTCTTCGAGAGCGACCGCTTCAAGGCCGCGACGGATGACAAGTTCTTCGTGAGCGTCGAGTACGCCGACCCGAAGTTCGACGCCGACCGCACGCCGGAGCTCATCGCCTCGACGCACCCCAACCACATCGAGATCATCGAGGACACTGAGTCGTGAGTCGCGCAATCCCCATCGCCGCGGCCCTCGCGGTCTTCGTGGTCGGTTGTCGGGGCGAGGTCTCGGCCGACCCGCCGATCACCCCGCTGCGCAACATGCACTTCCAGCAGCGCTACAACTCCCAGGCGCGCAGCCCGTTCTTCGCGGACCACCGCACGATGCGTAACCCCCCGGAGGGCACCGTCGCGCGCTTCCCGGGCGGCGCCAACGTGCAGTACGCCAACTTCACTGTCGGCCGTGACGATGGCTTCGACGACGACGCTGTCACCCTCGGCCACGAGAACGACAGCCCCGCCTACGTGATGACCATCCCCGACCGGGTCACGCAGGCCGCCGGCGGGCTCGATGCGATGGTGCGTCGCGGCCAGCAGCGCTACGGCATCTACTGCACCCCATGCCACGGCGGCGTGGGCGACGGGCGCGGCCTGGTGTACCTCCGGAGCATCGGCCCCGACGGCCCGCGCTACCAGTACCCTCAGCCGGCCAACCTGCACGACGACCGGGTGCGGCACATTCCCGACGGTCAGCTCTACGCCACCATCTCCAACGGGGTGCGCAACATGCCTGGATACTCCGCGCAGATCCCGGTGAGCGATCGCTGGGCGATCGTCTCGTACGTGCGCGCGCTCCAGCTCAGCCAGATCAACAACGGAGCCACGCCGTGAGCGCCGCCACCACGACCGACAAGACTGACTACCGCACCGTCGGCACCGGCTGGGCGAACGCCTGGAAGATCGCCGCGGGCGTCGGCGCCCTCGGCCTCGCGGGCGCGGGCGCAGGCTTCGCCGCCGACGCGCAGCGCTTCTCGTTCTCGTACCTCTTCGCGTTCTTCGTCTTCCTGACGATCTCCATCGGCGCGACCTTCTTCGTCCTCCTCCAGCACCTGACCAACGCGGGCTGGAGCGTGACGGTGAGGCGGACGGCGGAGTTCTTCATGAGCGCGCTGCCCATCTTCGCGCTGCTCTTCCTCCCGATCGTGGCCAACCTGGACCACCTGCTCCCGTGGTGGAACGGCGACCACGGCGCGACCCACGCGCCCGCCGCCGCGGGCGAGCATGGCGACGCCCACGCGCCCGCCGGGACCGAAGGGCAGCACGGCGACGCGGCCCACCCGGCGCCCGCGCACGGTGAGCACGGGCAGCACGTGGCCGGCCATCGGATGTCCGACGAGCAGATCGAGCACTCCCTGCACGCCGAGGTGATGGCCTCGAAGGCCTGGTACCTGAGCAAGGGCTTCTTCGCGGTCCGCGCGGTGATCTACTTCCTCTTCTGGACCTTCCTGGCGCTGAAGCTCTTCCGCAACAGCACGCTCCAGGACAGCACCAGGGACCTCAAGCTCACCGCCAACTCGCAGGCGATGGCCCCGGCGGCGACCTTCGGGCTCGCGCTGACGACCACCTTCGCGGTCTTCGACTGGATGATGTCCCTGCTCCCCAACTGGTACTCGACCATCTTCGGGGTGCAGCTCTTCTCCACCACGATGGTGGCGATCCTCTCGGTGCTGGTGCTGGTCTCCTACGCGATGCGCGCCTCGGGCGTGAGCGGCAACGCGATCACCACCGAGCACTTCCATGACCTCGGTAAGCTGCTCTTCGGGTTCAACGTCTTCTGGGCGTACATCTCGTTCTCGCAGTTCTTCCTGATCTGGTACGCGAGCATCCCCGAGGAGACCGTCTTCTTCCACCTCCGGTGGAGCAACGGCCCCTGGAAGACCGTCAGCCTCGCGATCCTCTTCCTGCACTTCGTGGTGCCCTTCGCCCTGCTGCTCTCGCGCAACACCAAGCGTTACGGCGGGCAGAAGGTTCTCGCGTTCGCCGCGGGCCTGCTCCTCACCATGCACGTCGTCGAGATGTACTGGGAGGTGCTCCCCAACTATGCCGCGCAGCGCGGCATCGGCCCGCAGACCGCAGAGGCGCTCGCGCCCCACTGGATGGACCTCGCGTGCCTCCTCGGCGTCGGCGGCGTCTACCTTGCCGCTGTCTTCTATCGCATGTCGCAGCACCCGGTGGTGCCGGTGGGCGACCCCCGCTTCGGGCGCTCCAAGCGCTTCGAGAACACCTGAACGAGGATCCGAGCGATCATGGCTGTCGACAAGACCGAACCACCGATCAAGGTCATCATCACCGTCGCCGGGCTGTCCTTGGGCATCCTGATGACGATGCGGGTGTTCTTCGTCTCCTACTTCAATAGCGCCTATGACTCTCGCGCTCGCGAGAACATCGACCAGGCGCTCCACGGCGACTCGTATATCTGGACCGCAGCTCGGGTGCGCGCCGAGGAGGAGCGCCGCCTCGGCCGTCTCCAGGCCTCGATGGCGAGCGTCGCCCAGGGCCAGCGCGCGGGCGCGATCAGCCCCGCCGCCTCGACGGACATCGCCGCCCTCTCCGGGTGGACGCTGATGCCTCGCGAGGTGCCGCGCCCGCCCGCGCCCGTGGCCCCGCCGGTCGCATTGCTGATCGACAAACAGGCTGACGGTGTGGTGAGGCTCAGTGTTGTGTTGGAGTCGCTGTAAGATGTGCG
>CAIOSS010000080.1 GCA_903860995.1 uncultured delta proteobacterium
CCTCGACTGGATCCTCGACCTGCCGTGGACCCACAGCACCCCCGACAACCTCGAGATCGCCAAGGTGCGCGAGGTCCTCGACGAGGACCACTACGGCCTCGAGAAGGTGAAGAAGCGCATCCTCGAGTACCTCGCGGTGCGCAAGCTGAAGCCCGACAAGAAGGGCCCCATCCTCTGCCTGCTCGGCCCGCCCGGCGTCGGCAAGACCTCCCTCGGGCGCAGCATCGCCAAGGCGCTCGGCCGCAAGTTCGTGCGCGTGTCCCTCGGCGGCGTGCACGACGAGGCGGCCATCCGCGGGCACCGGCGCACCTACGTCGGCGCGCTCCCGGGCCAGGTCATCCAGGGGATGAAGAAGTCGGGCACCATCAACCCGGTCTTCATGCTCGATGAGGTCGACAAGATCGGCCACGACTTCCGCGGCGACCCCTCGGCGGCCCTCCTCGAGGTGCTCGACCCGGAGCAGAACCACACCTTCAGCGACCACTACCTGGAGATCCCCTACGACCTCTCGCAGGTGATGTTCGTGGCGACGGCGAACGTGGCCGACCCCATCCCCCCGCCGCTCCGCGACCGCATGGAGATCCTCGACATCCCCGGCTACACGCGAAACGAGAAGCGGGCCATCGCGCGCCAGCACCTGCTCCCCAAGCAGCTCGAGGAGCACGGGATCAAGACGGCGCAGCTCGACATCACCGATGCCGCGCTCGGAGCGATCACCGACTTCTACACGCGCGAGGCGGGCGTCCGCAGCCTCGAGCGCCAGGTGGCGAGCGTCATCCGCGGCGTCGCGGTGAAGATCGCCGAGGGCAACCTGGGCCCCTACAAGATCGACAGCGCCGACGACCTCATCCCCTACCTCGGGCAGGCGAAGTTCACCAGCGAGGTGGCCGAGCGCACCGAGGAGCCGGGCGTCGCCACGGGCCTCGCGTGGACATCCGTGGGGGGCGAGATCCTCTTCGTCGAAGCCACGCGCATGCCCGGCACCGGCAAGCTCCAGCTCACCGGTCAGCTCGGCGACGTGATGAAGGAGTCCGCGCAGGCGGCCCTCTCCTTCGTGCGCTCCAAGTCCCGGCAGCTCGGCATCCCCGAAGACTTCCTCGACAAGAGCGACATCCATATCCACATCCCCGCCGGGGCGATGCCCAAGGACGGGCCCAGCGCCGGCGTGACGATGTTCACGGCGCTGTTCTCGATGCTCAAGGGCATCCGCGTGCGGCACGACGTGGCCATGACCGGCGAGATCACCCTCCGCGGCCGCGTGCTGCCGGTGGGGGGCATCAAGGAAAAGGTGCTCGCGGCGCACCGCGCGGGCATCAAGCGCATCCTGCTGCCCGAGCGCAACAAGCCCGACCTCGAGGAGGTGCCGCAGGAGATCCGCGACACCCTGGAGTTCATCCCCGTCAGCAAGATGGAGGACGTGCTGCAGTACGCGCTCGAGACCCCCGTCGTGCTCGGCGCCGAGGCCCCGCCCGCCCCGGTCCCCGTCGCCGCCCCCGTCAGCACCAACTGACCCTCCGGGCGCCGCGCGCGCCCGCAGCACCTGAACCCATCGTCCAGGCGCCGCTGACGGGGATCACCCCGCGGCGGTCGCCCCCGTGAATGCCGACCCTCGCGGGCCCGTCCGGGCGGGCAGAGATGTTGCGACGCTTCGCGTTGCGGGAGCAGACTCACTCCATGGGTACTCGGCGATTGCTTGGGGCGCTGGCGCCCGTGTGTGTCGTGTTGATGTTCGCTCCCGGGGCGCTCGCCCAGGACGCGGGGGCCCCGGCCGGGGGGCCGCTCAACCGCTCCAACGCGGGGCGCTTCTCCTGTCGGCTCGACGTCAACCGTCGGGTGCTCGTCCCCGGCGCCACCGCGGAGCTGGAGCTCCAATGCACGGGCATCCCCTCGACGCGCAACCCCACCGGGGAGGGTGCGCCGATGGTGCCCCAGGTGGGCGACCTCGGCGGCGGTCGCTCGCTGAGGGTGCAGTGGTCGTCGAGCGGGTCGAGCGACGGCACCGGGGTCGGCGGGCTCACCCCGGGCTTCAACGGCAACGCGCGGTACACGGCGCCGCTGCAGATCCCCGATCCCCCGGAGCTCGAGGTGCGCGTCCGGGTCGACCTGTCCGAGGGCGCCCGCGTGGTCGACAGCCTCGCCCTCACCACCTCGCTGCGGCTCATCGAACGCTCCTGGCGCCTGGAGATCGACACCACGCACGCGTCGCGCTGCGTCGGCATGCGCGCCCTGGCCAACTACGAGCTCACCTGCCGCGGGATGACCGTCGACCTCTCCGTGCGCGATGACCTCCGCGTGGAGTCGCTGGGCCCGGGGCGCTGCTCGGCCCGCGTCGCCAACTTCGGGAGCTGCGACGAGAGCACCGTCCGGCGCGGCCGCGCCGTGGGGGGCAACACCCTGACGGCGGTGACCGGCCGGGTCGACCCCGTGAGCGGCCAGCTGCTGCTCGAGCTCGACGGCCAGCGGGTGAGCTCGCCTGAGCTCACGCACGCCGACCGCCACGTCGACGCGCCGCGGACGCTCCCGCTCCTCGGGGCGACCCTCAACCTCCCGGCGCAGGACGGCGCCAACCGCACCTTCGGCAACCTGGAGGGCGGCCCCTCGGGGATGCAGGTGGAGTTCCGTCTGCATCGACGGAACTGACCCGCGGATCGCGCTATCGTCGCGGCGTGCGTGCTGCTTGCTTGCTGGCGTTCCTGTCCTGGTCGCTCCTCGGGTGCCCGAAGCGTGAGGAGACCACCCCGGCCGCGCTGACCCCGATGGGTGCCCTCTCGCCCCGCGCGGATTCCAACCGCTGCACCCTCGACGAGCGGCGATTCTTCTCGATGACCGAGCCCGTCGAGGCGTCGTGGCTGCTGCGCGGGCCCGACGGCCCGCGGGTGCTGGGGCGCGCCGTGTCGAGCGGCGCCCTCTTCTGGCGCGACGCCCGCGCCGAGGGCTCCGCGCCCGCGGGGCTGCTCTCCGACCCCCACGCCGTCGCCTGGACGGGCCGCGGGTTTCTCGGCGTGTCCGAGGGGCGCGCGACCTTCACCGACCCGCGCTTCGGGTCCGCGCGGCCGGTGCGACGGC
>CAIOSS010000081.1 GCA_903860995.1 uncultured delta proteobacterium
ACGCCGAGCAGGCGGCCGTGCCAGGCGAGGCGGCCCATGGAGAGCAGGCTGCCGGCGACGTAGGCGTAGAACTGCGCCTCGATGCCGTGGAAGGCGCCGAGGATCGCGCCGAGCGCGATGAAGAGCTTCACGTCGCCGCCCGCCATGCCGTCCTTCCGGAAGATGAGGTACGGGACGATGCCGCAGGCGACCATGCCGCCGAGGGCGCTGAGGGCGCCGACGCCGTGGGGCTGGGTCTGGACGGTGCGGAGGAGGATGCCGGCGGCCATGGCACCGTAGGTGAGGACGTTGGGGATGCGGCCCGTGCGGAAGTCGGTATAGGCGGCGATGGCGGTGACGAGTACCGCGAGCGCGACGTTGAAGAGACCGACCGAACCGCCTGGCACAGCGCACCTCCGAAATGACGACGCCGCGGGCACTCCGGGGAGGGGGAGTGGTCCGCGGCGCGCCGCGAGCAACCACGAACTCCCACTGACGAAGCAGTGGGGTTGGAGGGCCAGGAGGCCCCCCCGTTGGATCAGGCGCCGAGGCCCTGGATCTGGTTGCTGCCCGAGGTGATCTTGCCGACGACGTTGTTGCCGAAGGTGCGCCAGGCGGAGATGCCAACCACGGCGATGAGGATGAGGATGATCACGTACTCGACGGTGGAGAGACCGGCATCGTCCCGGATCAGCGACTTGAGGTTCTTCTGGTTCATGATGGAGATCCTTCCTTGCGTGGTTTGAAGAGGCTGGCGCGACACCGACCCGAAGGGTCACGGGAACGGCATCGACACGATCAGTTGCGCGAAACGGTAGTAGTCGACGAAGGGCCTGCCCAGCGAGTACGTCGCGATCGACGCTACCGTGCCGATCAGGAGGAGCACCACCACGTACTCCACGAAGGCAGCGCCCGACTCGTCGTCGTGCAGGCTTCGCAGGTTGGGTCGGCGATCACTCACGACATGACCTAGTGCAGCGCATGTGCCACTCCGAGGGGACAACCCACGGTCGGCCTTCGCCGCGGGAATCTCCGCACTGTGCGACCGCCGATGGAGCGGGAGCGGACACCTGCCTGGGAGATTGGTTGATCATCTGGGGTGGGAGTTTTTCCTCCCAGGGAGTTGAGCGCCCCGGTCGAGGAGGAGACGGACGGCGGCGGCGGCGAGGAGGGAGCCCACGAGGACGTTCTCGAGGGCGTCGCGGGGGATGGGGCCGATGACGCGCAGCTCGGGGAGAACCAGCGCGAGGGCGGCGTAGGCGATGAGCGCGTGGGGCGTGAGGAGCGCGAGCGGGAGGGCGGCCCAGGCGCCGTGGAAGGCGTGGCCCGAAGGGTCGGTGAGCGTCCAGCGAGGGGACTCCGCGGGCGGCGCGAGCGCGATGCGGGCGAGGGGGTCGACGCGGGCGAGGGCGCGCGCGACGCGGTCGGGGTCGGCGCCGCGCGGGGGGGTGAGGGTCCAGGCGCGGTCGTCGGCGGGCGACCACGCGAAGTACCCGAGGAGCATGAGGAAGGTGAAGAGCTGCGGGAAGAGCCACTCCTGCATGGAGAGGTGCAGGAGCACCCCGAGCGCGACCGCGGGACGGCGCGTGCGCGGCGACGCGAGCGCGAGCGGGAGCAGCGCCTCCAGGAGGGTCACCGCGAGGTCCGCGAGGCGCGAGGGCAGCGGCCGCGAGAGGATGGGCGAGAGCAGCCGCGGGACGATCGCGTCGGGGTTGGCCTCGAGGGTGCGCGTGGTGGCGAGCCAGTGGATGACCTCGCCGCTGCCGCGCCACCAGGGGTGCGCGAGCTTCACGGCGACGGAGGAGAGGTAGACGAGGCCGAGCTGCCAGCGGACGGCGCCGGCGAGGTCGATGGGCGTGCGCGAGGGAGAGCCCGCGGAGGAGGCGGAGGGCGCGACCGCGACGAGCACCAGGAGCACGAAGAGCAGGAAGTGGTTGTTGTGATAGGTCGCGGGGATGGCGGCGTAGAGGGTCGCGATGACGGTCGCGGCGGCGGCGGCGGCGGCCCGAACGTAGCGGGTGAAGAGCATCGCGAGGGCGAGGGCGTGCAGCGCGAGCAGGGCGGCCGCGGGCGCCCACGGGTGGGCGTGGCCGAGGGACCAGAGCGCGAAGGCGGGGCGGTACTCGACGGCGGCGTGGTGGGCGCCGAGCAGGAGCAGCGCGGCGACGCCCCGGGCGAGCGCGCGGTCGCGGCGGGGCGACGGGGTCAGCGCGCGGTCCATCGGGCCGTGCGGGTGAAGGGGCGGGCGCCGGGGCTGTCACAGCGGAGAATACTGGTCAGGGTAAGCCCGGGGGCCATCGCGCGGTGGTAGCGGGCGAGCGCGTCGTCGAGGGCGAGCGCCACCTCGGCGTCGGCGTCGGCGTAGGGCGCGAACCACGGGGCCACCGCGGAGAAGCGCGCGGGCGTGTCGGCGAGGAGGAAGGCGCGCAGGGCGGGGTTGTCCGCCGGGAGCGGCAGCGGCACGGCGCTGCCGTGTGGGTCAGCGGCGGAGAGCGCGTGGTGGCAGCGGGCGGTGATGGGCCCGGCGAACATGCTCCACGAGAAGCGGCCCGAGAAGGCAGCGGGCCGGTCGGGGCGGAGGCGCGCCGCGGCGAGGGTGAGCTCGCCCGCGAGCACGCCGACCACGAGCAGCCGTCGGAGGGTTTCGGCGCGGGTCAACAAAGCTCCGCCGATCATCGCATCGCGGCCACCGACTCGAAACCCTTGCGTGCGCCCCCCTCGGCGGGGCATTCCCAGTCATGTGCAGTCCTTGGAGCTCCTAGGCGTCCCTTCCTTCGACGAGCGGCCCTCGTCGCCGCCTCCGCCTCCGTCGCGCTCGCTCGTCGAGGCCCCGTGGCTCGCGCCGTGGTGGAAGGGCCTCGGGCGGCGCTACGGCCACGTGTTCCACTCCATGTGCTCGTACATGGGGAGCTTCCCCCCGGGGCTGCCGCGCTACCTCATCGAGCAGCTCACCGAGCCCGGCGACGTCGTGCTCGACCCCTTCTCCGGGCGCGGCACCGCGCCGCTCGAGGCCTGCCTCGCGGGGCGCCACGGTGTCGGCGTCGACCTCAACCCCCTCGCGTCGATGCTCAGCTCCGTGAAGCTCGACCCGCCCACCCTCGAGGAGACCCTCGCGCGCCTCGCGCAGCTCGAGGGGTCGTACGTCCCCGAGCCCGTCGGTGACCGCGCGCCTCCGGAGATCCGGATGCTCTTCGAGGAGGGCACCACGCTGCCGCAGATCCTCCACATGAAGGCATCGCTCGACCCGGCCGACCGCACCGACCGCTTCCTCCTCGCGTCGCTGGCGGGCATCCTGCACGGCAACCACACCCGGGACGTCGTCAGCTCGCGCTGCCTCAGCGTATCGATGCCCAACACCTTCAGCATGTCGCCCGGCTATCTCGCCCGGTACATCGCCGAGAAGTCCCTCGTGCGCCCGCCCTTCGACGCCTTCGAGAAGCTCCGGCTGCGGATGCACTTCGAGTTCGCCGAAGGGGTCCCCGCGCTCCGCGGGAGGGCCCTCCGCGGCGACGCGCGCGCCCTCTCCAGCCTCATCGCGCCGGGCAGCGCGAAGCTCATCGTCACGTCGCCGCCGTACCTCAACGTGGTGCGCTACGGGAAGTTCAACTGGATCCGCCTGTGGCTGCTGGGCGAGTCGGTCTCCGACGTCGACCGCTCGCTGCGGGTGGAGGCCACCGACCGCCGCCTCGCCCTCAGCGACCGGATGCGCTTCAAGGGCTACTGCGGCTTCCTGAAGACCGTGCTCACCGAGTGCGCGACGGTGCTGCGCGACGACGGCGTGTGCGCGGTGACCATCGGCGACGTGCGCAACAAGGAGCACGGCGAGCGCACCCTCGCCCTCGAGGCCTGGGAGTCCATGAAGGACGACGTGCCCCTCGTGCTCGGCGCGGCGGTGGTCGACGACGTCAACCAGCTCGGCAAGGTGTCCAAGATCTGGGGGCTCGCGCACCGCGGCGAGGCCACCAAGGTCGACCGGGTGCTGCTCTTCCACAAGCCCGGCCGCTCGCTGCCGCGGCCCCGGTGGAGCGACCCCGCGGCCCTCATCGAAGCCATCGCGGCCTCGCCCAACGGGCCCATCGCGAAGCCCGGCGCCCGCCGCCCGGGGGTGGTGAGGGCGCGCCCCGCCGCCGCGGCCACGCGGAAGAAGACCGGCACCTGAGGCGCCGCGCTACTCGGTGTGCCCGCGCACCTGGAGCACCACGTTGGTGCCCGCCGCGGGGAAGCCTCCGCCGAAGGGCGTGTAGGCGGCGTTGAGGATGTTCTCGACGGCGAGCGCGAGGGTGATGGCGGGGTGCACGCGCACGCCGCCCCGCGCCGTGAGGCTGAGATACCCGGGGACCTCGGCGCACATCGTCGGGCCGTCGGGGCAGAGGCGCACGTCGTCGCGGTCGCTCGCCGAGAGGCGGGTCTGCGAGAGTGCGCCGCTGGCGACGAGGTCGATCCAGTGGGTGGCGCGGCGCCAGCCGAGCGCGAGGCGACCGAAGGCGGGGGGCACCTTGGCGAGCGGCTCGGTGACCGAGGCGCCGGCCTGGTCGACGGTGGCCTCGGCCCAGGTGTAGCCGCCGGAGACGCGCGCGTAGAGTCCGCTGCGCGCCGTCGCGGTGAGGTCGAACTCCACGCCCACGAGGCGCGCGTCGCTGGCGTTCATGCGGGTGTAGACGCGGCGGCCGTCGATCACGGTCATGCCGCCGAAGGACGAGGGCACGCGGGTGACGAGGCCCGACAGGGTGGAGCCGTAGACGAAGATCGAGCCCTCCAGCGGGCCGCGCGCGACCCTGGCGCCGACCTCGGCGGTCCACGAGCGCTCGGGGCCGAGGTCGGGGTTGGGCACGTCGTGGCTGCGGGCGCCCGCGCCGAAGGCCTGGTAGTCGTCGAGGTTGGGCGCGCGAAACCCGCCGAGGAGGTTGGCCATCACCGCGACGCCGCGGGTGACCAGGAAGCGCGCGCCGACGCTGGCGACCGGCGCGGTGTAGAGCCGCGAGTAGGCGGCGAAGGTGCCGTCGACGGGCGAGTCGATGGAGGTGAGCGCGGCCCGCGCGCCGGCCTCGAGCAGCACCCGTCGCGACGCGAGGCGCAGGGCGTAGTGCGCGAAGACGCCGCCGGTGACGTAGCTGCTGTCGTCGAGGTAGCGGCCGCGGCTGCGCTCCGTCGGGGCGCCCGCGCGCACGGTCTCGGTGTGGCTCGCGACCTGGTCGGCGGAGACCTCGAGGCCGGTGGTGAGGGTGCCGCGGTCGGTGGTCCAGCTGAGCTGCGCGGACCCCTGGGGGGTGAGCACCTCGTCGCGCTCGATGTCGAGGCGGCCGGTGCGGTAGCGGTCGCGGTCTTCGTTGCGGCGGACGAAGCCGACGCGCGCGGAGGCCGCGATGGCGCCGCGGCGCACCGCCCAGCGGGCCGAGAGGATGTCCCGCAGCTGGAGACGGAACACCCGGCGGTCGTCGGGCAGGGAGGTGTCGGGGCGCGGCGCGTTGGTGATCGCGCCGGTCTGGTAGGCCAGGCCGAGGGTGTGGCCCGCGCCGGCGTCGACCACGCCCCGCACGGTAAACGCGCGGTCGCCGTGGCCGGTGAACTCCTGCACCCCGAGGCCGCCGCCGGCCGTGATGGGGCCGAGCGTGCCGACGGTGCCGGAGGCCATCAGCCCGAAGCGGCCGACCTCGCCCTCGACGAGCCCCTGCCCGGTGAGCGAGCGCTCGGCGGTGGCGACCCGGGTGGAGAGCTCGCCATAGAGGTGGGCGTCGCAGCCGGCGCGGGGGTTGGCGTCGATGGGCACGGCGATCACCACGCCGCCGAGGGCGTCGGAGCCGTACATCACCGAGGCGGGGCCGCGCACGACCTCGAGGCGGCGCACCGAGGCCGGGTCGATGAGCGAGAGCAGCGCGTTGCCGCCCACCTTGGTGAGCGAGTCGTTGAGGCGGAAGCCGTCGAAGATCAGGAGCGTGCGCTGCCCGCCGAGGCCGCGGACGAGCGGGGCCGCCGACGCCGTCGTCGTGCGCTGGAGGAAGACTCCGTTCATCTCCTCCAGCCGGTCGCCGACGTCGCGGGCGAGCGAGCGGGCGGCGTCGCGGCGGCTTTCGACGGAGACCGCCCGGGGGGTCTCCAGCAGCGACTCCTCGCGGCGCGCCGGGGCGCTCACCGTCGCCTCGTGGATGGTGGGCTCCTCGGGCTCGGCGCGCGGCGCGGCGGTCTGCGCCCCGGCGGCGGGGGCGAAGGCGAGCGCGGCGGCGAGCACCCGGGGTCTCATGCCCGCGGACGCTATCGACAGTCGCGCGCGAAACTCAACCGCCATCCGCCCGGTCGGGGACTACGGTAGCCGTCGCGATGAGCGAGCGCGGACTGCTGCGGGTGCGATGGCGGTCCGGCGTCGGAGCGCTGTCGATCGCCACCCCGGACGCGCGCGCGGCGTCGAGCGGGCCCGTGTCGCTCACCGCCTCGCTGGAGGGCGTCGCGACGGTCGGTCGCAGCACCCTGCGCTGGTGCCCCGACGCGCAGGGCGAGGGCCTCGCGGCGCTCACGGTCGACGACCGCGCCGCGCTGCACGTCCAGGCGCCCGAGGGCTGCGCGGTGGAGGTGCCCGATGGGGTGACGGTCACGCGCTGGGGCGACGACGCCGCGCTGGTGTCCTTCGCCGGGCGCATCGGCGAGTCGTGGATCGGGCTGCGCCGGGGAGAGCGCGCCGAGCGCCTCGCGGTGCACGTCGAGAGCCCGCTGCTCCAGGGGCGCGAGGCGCACCGGGTGATGGTCGACGACCTGCTCGCCGAGTCGCTCGCGCTCTCCGAGGAGGGTCCCTCGGAGACGGCGCTGACGCACGCGCGGGACGCCGGCGGCGCGATGCGGATGCTGGTGGCGTGGCTGCTGCGCTCGGGCACCCTGGAGCGGGCGATGGCCCTCGTGGCGCGCGCGCCGCTGCGCGGGGCGGCGGCGGTGCAGCGCGTGGTCCCGTGGCTGCTGGCGCGGCGGGTGCGGATGGACGAACTCGCGTCGAACCCCGCCGTCGCGCGCGGCGACGACCCCTCGCAGGTGCTGGTGCGCGCCGAGGAGCCCGCCCTCCGGGTGGACACGCCCGAGAACCGCGCGGTGGCGTCGCTGCTGCGCACCGTCGCGTCGGTGATGGCCGAGCCCGAGGCCTCGCCCGCGCTCGCCGATGCGCTGGCCGAGGTGCTCGCGCTGGCCGATCGGGTGGGCCTCCGGCGCCTGTCGGCGATGGGCGCCGCGACGACGCTGGCGGGGGCGCGCACCCCGGGCTACCGGGAGCTGAGCGCGATCGCCCGCTGGCTGGAGGGCCTCGCGGTGGGGGACGACCCCGCCGACGCGGCGGTGCGCCTCGCCCTCGACGACTCCGCGCTGCTCTACGAGCGCTGGTGCGTGCGGGAGCTGTCGCGGGCGCTCGGACTGCCGTCGACCCTCGCGCCGGGGGCGGCGGGGCAGTGCTCGCTCGACGGGCTGGGGCTGCGGGTGTGGTGCCAGCCCGCGCGCTCGGCGGTGCCGTCGTACGGGCTCAGCTACCGGCCCGACCTGATGGTGGAGGCGCAGGGCGCGCGGGTGGTCTTCGACGCGAAGTTTCGCGCCGACGCGCAGGGGGCGGTGGAGAAGATGCACGCGTACCGCGACGCGATCGACGGCTGCGTGTCGGCCTACGCGCTGATGCCGTGCGGAGAGGGGGAGGCGACGGTGCACCCCGCGCCTGGCGGCGGCGGGGTCGGCGTGATCGCGCTGCGCCCCGAGCGGGGCGACGGGGTGGAGGGTCGGCGGGCGGCGCTGCGGTCGGCGGTGGGCGCGGCGCTCGCGTCGGTCAGAGGAAGAAGTCGGGCATGAGGGGGGCGCCCGGGGTGACGGCGTACTTCTCGAAGTCGGTGACGCCGGTGGTGCGGAGGAAGTCCTCGTCGACGACGAAGTGACCGGTGAAGTCCGCGGCGGGGCGCTGGAAGATCTCCCACGCGGCGTCGGACATGATGTCGACCGTGCGGCAGCCCGCCATGGCCTCGTCGCCCCCGAGGAGGTTCTGCACGGCGGCGGTGGCGATCGCGGTGCGCGGCCAGAGGGCGTTGAAGGCCACGCGCCCGCGGAACTCC
>CAIOSS010000082.1 GCA_903860995.1 uncultured delta proteobacterium
CCGCCACGGGGTCGTAGCCGCGCACGTCGACCCCGCGCTCCTGGGCCAGGCGCCCGAGCAGCGCGGCGGCCTGCTCGGTCTGCCGGGTGCGGAGGAGCTGCACCGCATGGTTGAGCCCCTCGTCGGGCGGGGCCTCGGCGGAGCGCGCGAGCAGCGCCGCGTCGGGCGGGGGCGCGTCCTGGGCGAGCGCCGGAGGGGACGCAAGGGCGAGGGCGAGCGCCGCGGCGAGGGCGGCGGCGGGCGGGGCGGGGACGCGCAGGGTGGTCAATGGGCCTCGTGCAAGGGGGCGATGGAGAGCCATGGAGCGATCAGCGCGGCAGCTTCGGGAGCCCGACCCGGTCGCGCACCCGGTCGAGGGTGTCGCGGGCGATGGCGCGGGCGCGGCGGGCGCCGTCCTGGAGGATGTCCTCCAGGGTGGAGGGGTCGGCGAGGAGCGAGAGGTAGCGCTCGCGCGGCGCGGCGAGGTGGGCGTTGAGGGCGTCCGCGAGGCGCTCCTTGGCGTGGCCGTACCCGAAGCCGCCGGCGCGGTAGCGGGCGGCCATGTCTTCGACCTCCGCGGGCGACGCCACGAGCTTGTAGAGCGCGAAGACGTTGTCGGCGTCAGGGTCCTTCGGGTCTTCCAGCGCGGCGCCGTCGGTCTTGATGGTCTTCACCACCTTGCGCAGCGCCTTCTCCGGCAGGAACAGCTCGATGGTGTTCTGGTAGCTCTTGGACATCTTCTGCCCGTCGAGGCCCGGGATGGTCGGCACCTCGGACTGCACCAGCGGCTCCGGGCGGCGGAGGCAGTCGCCGTAGAGCGCGTTGAGGTGCCCGGCCATGTCCTGGGCCATCTCGATGTGCTGCACCTGGTCGCGCCCGACGGGCACCACCGCGCTGTCGTAGAGCAGGATGTCCGCGGCCATGAGCACGGGGTAGAAGAAGGTCCCGCTCGGGAGCACGCCGCCCTCGCCCTTGTCGAGCGCGGCCTTGTACGCGTGGGCGCGCATCAGCAGCCCGACCCCGGTGACGCACGACAGCTGCCACGCCAGCTCGAGCACCTCGGGCACGTCGCTCTGCCGGAAGAACACCGCCCGCTTCGGGTCGAGCCCGAGCGCCAGGAAGGTCGCGGTGATCTCCAGGCTGGTTCGCCGCAGCATCGCGGGGTCGCGGCCGGTCGTGAGCGCGTGGTAGTCGGCCACGAAGTAGAACGCGTCGTGCGTGTCCTGGAGCGCGATGGCCGGCTGCACCATGCCGAAGTAGTTGCCCAGGTGGGGCGTGCCGGTGGGCTTGATGCCGGAGAGGGCGCGGAGGCGTGGCTTCATGCGCGCGACCGTAGAACACGCCCGCGCGCGATGCACCCCCCGGCCGGGCGGGCGCGGCGCGCGGACGGCGGTCGACGCCCCTTCCGCCCGCGGCACCCAACGCCGCGCCCACGCCGACGGCTACATCGACGTCGCCGTGGGCGAGGCGCGGACCCAGCGCGTGCTGGTCTACGCGGGCGGCGGCGCCTTCGGCGGCGCGATCGCCTCCTTCGCCCGCCCCTCCGGGCGCGCCTGCCGTAGCTGACGAGCCACCACGACCCCACCGGCCCGGTGATGTGCCTCCCGTCGCGGCGCGATGGGGTATACGGTCTCGCCGTGCGACCCGCTCCGCTCCTCCTTCGTGCCCTCGGCTTCTGCGCCGCGGTCGGTCCCCTCGGCTGCGGCGCGCGCGTGTTGCTCATCGTGTACGACTCGGGACCGCGCGACACCGTCGATGCCGCGCTCCCGATCGACGCGCCCTCCCCCGAGCGCGACGCGGGCTTCGACGCGGGCTTCGACGCGGGCTTCGACGCGGGCCAGGTCGTCGTCGACGTGCCGGTCGACCTCGGGCCGCCCTGCCCCGAGGGGACACCCTGCGACCCCGGCGCCGTTTGCCGCACGGGCGTCAACCGCTGCGTGGCGGGGGTCGCGCGCTGCGTCGCCAACGACAACGCCGCCTTCGGCACCCGCTGCCCGGGCGGCACCTGCGACGGCCGCGGGGCCTGCGTGGCCCCCTCGCAGCGGAGCTGCCCCTCCGCGTCGGAGACCGGCTGCGGGATCGTCAACCTGCTGGGCGGCACCTTCGCGCTCGGCGACACCGGCGCGTTTCGCGCGTCGCCGGTGCAGCGGGCGATCACCGTGAGCGCCTTCGCGATGGACGCCTCGGAGGTCACCGTCGCGCGCTTCCGTCGCTTCTGGGAGGCCGGTCACCCCGCGCCGTCGCCGGCCCTCCCCTACCCGGGCGCGGTCGTCCGGTGGAGCGGCGCGGTCCGCGAGCCGGGCGTCGCGGGCGCCTGCAACTGGGGCGCGCCGGGGAGGGACTACCACCCGGTCAACTGCGTCGATCACCCGACCGCGCAGGCCTTCTGCGTCTGGGACGGCGGGCGCCTGCCGACCGAGGCGGAGTGGGAGTACGCCGCGCGCTACACCCTCGCCGCGGGCCTCGAGCTCGGTCGGGGATACCCCTGGGGCGAGGCCTCGCCGGCCGCGAGCTGCGACCGCGCGCAGTGGACCCGCTGCCCCGGCGACGACGGCGGCGCCACCCGGCGGGTCGGGCGCTTCGCCAACACCGCCGGGCTCTTCGACCTGGCGGGCAACGTCTGGGAGTGGACCGCCGACGCCTTCGCCGGCTACTCCGACACGGCGTGCTGGGGCGGGCGCGCGCAGACCGACCCGCACTGCCCGCGCGGGGCCAGCGGCTACCCCGCCATCCGCGGCGGCAGCTGGATCTCCGACTCGGTCACCCTCCTGCGCGGCGCCAGCCGCGACGACGCGTACATGCCCGGCACCCGCAGCGCCATCCTCGGGCTGCGCTGCGTGCGAGCCCGCGCCGTGGTGGGCGGCTGACGACGCTTCCACTGTCCGTGGGCGGCGCAGTAGTGTCCTGCTCCATGCGACGTCTCCTCTCCACCGCCTTCTGCCTCTCGCTCGCGGCCTGCTCGTCCACCCCTGCGCCCGGGGTACAGAACGCTCCGCCGCCCAACACCGCGCCCGAGCCCGCGCCCCCCGCGCCCCCCGCGCCCGTGGAGCCCGCCGACGCGGGTGCCCTGGCCCCTCCCCCCCCGGAGGTCGCCGACGCGGGCGCCACCACCCCGACGCCCCCCGCGGACGATGCGGGCGCCGTCGGCACCACCACGCCGACCCCGCGCCCGACCACGCCCCCGGCGGTCAACGCGGTCGCGCAGGGGCGCGCGGTGTTTCAGCGGGTGTGCGCGCGCTGCCACGAGAGCGGCGACGACGAGGGACCGAACCCCAACCTCCGCTGGCCCGAGGCCCGGATGCGCACGCTCATCCGCAGCGGCAACTCCCGAATGCGGGCGATCCCCGTGTCGCGCCTCTCCGAGGCCGACCTCACCCTGGTCGTGGGCTATCTCCGCTCCATCCGCGCGGTCCAGTAGCCCGGCGCAGCGGTCGCGGTTGCGACCGTGTCACCCGCGACGCTAGTGTGCCCGTCACATTCATGCGCCACCCGCTTCGCACCGCGTCTGGACTCTGCCTCGCCGCGTCGCTCGTCGGCGCCTGCGCGGGTACCCCCCACCGCGGCACCACCCCCTCGACCGCTCCCGCCGCGCTCACCACGGCCACGCTCGACGACGCCCGGCGCGTGCTCGACGAGCACCCCTCGGGCGACGCCTCCCTGCGCGAGCTGCGCCTCCAGGTGGCGCGGCTGCTCGCGGGGCGGGCGTCCGATGCGCTCCAGTCGGGCGACACGGCGCAGGCGCTGCAAAGGCTCCAGGCCGCCCTGGTGCGGTACACCCCCGAAGAGCTCGCGGGCCACGTGCTCCCGGCCGACTTCGAGGCGCCCGCGCGCTCGCTCCTCGCGACGGCGTCGACGCGGGGCGAGGAGGGCACCGCGCTCGGCGCCACCCGCATCCTCCTCGCGCTCGAACACCCCCCCGCGGACGCCCGCGCCACCTGGGACCGCATCACCGAGTGGGGCCTGCGCAACCGCCAGGACTTCCAGCGTCCGTGGGTGCGCGAGGGCGAGCTCGCGGAGATCCAGCGCGAGGTGGCGGCGATCATCCCGGCGCGCGACGTGCTCGACGCGGCGGCGACGCACATCACCGCGCGGCGCGAGGCCGCCGCCGAGGGGCGCAACGCCCGCGGCGAGCTGGCGCACCTCTCCTTCGACGAGGTGAGGCAGCTGCGCGCGGGGCTCCAGCGCTCCTCCGCCGAGCTGGCCATGGTCTTCCTGCGGGTGGGGGCGCTCACCGAGGCCGGCGAGCGGCTGGGCTCCCTCG
>CAIOSS010000083.1 GCA_903860995.1 uncultured delta proteobacterium
CACGACCCCTGCTCAAGGGGCGGCTGAGGTCCCCTCCATGAACACCCGCTCCCTCGCCTCTTCGCTCGCACTCATCACCACCCTCACCGGCTGCGGAACGCTCTTCTCCGCGCGCGCCACCGTGAGCCCGCAGGGCGCTTCGGCGCGCTTCAGCGCCGATGGTCGCGCCGTCGCTGCCGCGGGCCTGCTCGCAGGCGTCGCCAGCGCGATCGCCTCGGGTGGATCCGCCGATTCACAGGGCGGGGTGACCGCTGGGGTTCACGCCCCGTCGCCCTCCGTCGACGTCGCCTCCACCAGCGGCGGGGCGAGCGTCGGCACCACCTCTTCGGGCACCACCTCTTCGGTCACCGCCGCCACCGCCATGGGCAACACCCCGATCGCCACGAGCGGCGTCTCGGGCGCCGTCACGGCGACGATCGAGATGGGGCGCGTGGGCTCGGTCACCATCGAGCGCATGACCATGTCCGGCGAAGACGACGACGTCATCGCGGGCGGCGTCATCACCCTCGACGGCGCCCCCATGGTCGACGGCGGGCTCATCGTCATCGACGGCTCTATCGACCTCGCCGGCGCCCCGGGCGCCACCATCACCCGCACCACCCAGACCACGATCACCAGCCGCACCACCGCGCGCTCTGGCGTGCGGGTGCACGCGCAGGGCGCGGGCTCGGCGCAGTGGCGCATCGGCGGCGGGGTGATGGTCGTCGCCGACCGCGCGGGTCACCGCTGGCGCCTGCGGGTGCAGGGCGGCGACCTCGCGGTGCGCACCGAGGGGGCGAACCCCGAAGGCCGCGCGGTGTGGGTGCCCACCCACGGGGCGCTGCGGGTGGAGGTGACGGCCATGGGCGACGGGCGCCTCGCGCTCACCGGCGACGCCCCCGCCATCTCGGTCTCCACGGGCGGCAACGTCGCGCTCTCGCTGCAGACCATGAGCGCCCTCACGGAGCTCATCAGCGTGGTCCCCGCTGGCAGCGACGACTCCCTCCGCATCGCCGCCGCGGTGCAGGTCGCGCTGCGCGAGGCCGAGCGCGCCGAGCCGTCGTTCTACAACGTCCCCATCCGCGGGCGCTCGCTCGTGCTCGTGGTCGACGTCTCGTACTCGATGCGCGAGCCCGACCCCCGCGCAATGGACCTCTCCATCGCCCCGGGGCTCACCCCCACCAAGCTCGACGTCGCGCGCGCCGAGCTCGTCAAGGTGCTCGGGTCCCTCCCCCCGGACGTCGCGGTCAACATCGTGGCCTTCAGCTCCAACGTCACCCCGCTCTGGCAGAACCCCCGGGTGATGGACGGCGCCGCGCTCTCCGAGGCCATCCGCTGGATCGGCGGGCTCCAGCCCCGCGACGAGACCGAGCCCGTCGCCGCCCTCGAGGCCGCCGCGTCGATGCAGCCCGACCAGATCGTGCTGCTGTCCGACGGGCGGCCCACCGACCGCGACAGCATCGCCCGCGCCATGCTCGGCCTCGCCGAGGGCGTCTCGTCCCGCATGCGCCTCGACGTCGTCGGCATCGGCCCCGACCAGGACCGCACCTTCCTCGCCGCCCTCGCCACGCGGGGTCGCGGCGAGCTACGCCTGCGCTGACCCCGCCCGCCACGCCGCGCGCGCCCGCTGCCCCGCGGTCGCCAGGAAGCCCGTCTCTACCGCCGCCAGCGCTTCCACCGCCGGATCGACCGCCGCCGCCCAGCGCGCCCGCAGGGCAGGCAGCGCGGCCTCCAACTCCGCCCCCCGCGCCCGCAGCGTCACCGGCGCGTCGGTCATCACCCCCGCCCGCACCAGCATCGCCCGCCGCGCGGGCTCGATGAAGTTCCGGTCGACCTGTGCGAGCGACTCCTCCAGGCCCGCGAGCACCTGACCCGCGTGGCTCTCGAAGGCCGCCTGGCGGCGCACGGCCAGCGAGCGCAGCGCCTCCTCGTGGGCCGACCCCGACTGGCGCAGCGCCACCGCCAGGCCCGACTCGATGCGCGCCCGCTCGGCCGCCAGCTGCTTCAACTGCACCGCGGCGCGGTCGGCGTCCTCCTTCACCCGGCGCGACTCCGTGGTCAGGCGCTCGACCCGCGCGCGAAGCTCGTTGCGCGCCGCCACCGCCGCGGCCAGCAGCTCCTCGGCGTGCGCCGTCGGCAGCCTCCGCGGCGGAACCGCCGCCCCGAGCTCCTTCTCCACCTCCAGGAGTTCCTTGAGGCTCTGGGCCTCGCGGCGCCGACCCTCTTCGAGCTGCTGCGTCAGCGTCGTGATGGTCGCCTGCTCGGCCGCCTCGCGCACCCGCAGCCGGGCCACCTCCACGTTGCCCTCCCCGATGCGCTGCTGCCGCTGCTGGAGCTCGGCCCGCAGGTCGTTGACCTCGTCGTCCAGTTCCACGAGCTTCTTGCGCCAGTCGTCCTTGCCGAAGAGCGCGGGCTCGTCGCCCCGGTGCCTGGCCAGCAACCCGTCCTTCACCTGTACCGCCTGGGCCCACTCCGTCGCGTCCGTCTGGATGGCGGCGATCTGCGCGAGGGCCCGCTGCCCCTCGGCCTGCACCGCCGTCAGGGCCTGCGTGCGCGCCTGCCCCTCGGACTGGATCGCCGCCAGCGCCGCGCGCGCCACGTCGAGGGCGTCGTGCCGGGTGCACCCGCGCAGCACCAGCTTGGCGACCTCGACCTCGCGCAGCAGCTCGACCTCCCGCTGCACCATCGCCCCCACCTCACCGTCGACGCGGCGGAGCTGCACGCCGAGCTCGTCCTGCGCCCGGAGCAGCGCGGCCTCCTGCTGGGCCTGGGACTCCAGCGCCTGCCGCAGCTGCTGCACCGCGGGGCTCTCGGGTACGGGTGACGTGACGAGGTCGTCGGGCAGGTGCGCCGCGAAGGGGAGCGTGTCGGGCCACGACGGCGGGACCTCGCAGCGGGCCACGCGGGAGAGCGCCGCGATCGCCTCGCGCAGCACCGGCAGGGCCTTGCCGTAGAGCCCGCCCACGCGGGTGACGTACTCCAGATAGAGGCCGTCGGCGGTGTCGAGGCGGGCGAGGTCGGGGCGGCGGGTGGCGCGCACGGCCTCGTGGAGGCGCTTGCAGAGGTCGCGGAGCTGGGC
>CAIOSS010000084.1 GCA_903860995.1 uncultured delta proteobacterium
GCCGCCGCCGCGGCCCGCGTAGGCCAGCGTGGTGCTATCGGGGGCCCACGTGGGGCCCGTGTTGTAGGTTCCCTGGAAGCTTACGCGCCGCTGGCCGCCGCCGCCGGCGTCCATCACGTACACCTGCGGTCCGCCGGAGCGGTCGCTGACGAACGCGATCTTCGAGCCGTCGGGCGACCACACCGGGGTGATGTCCGCGCCCGGGTCGTTGGTGAGCCGGCGCAGGCCGCCGCCGTCGGGCGAGCCCACATAGATCTCGCTGTTACCATCGCGGGTAAGAACCACCGCCATGCGGCCGCCGCCGAAGGCCGCGCCCATGACCAGCCCGTCGGCGCGCAGCACCGGCTCGCTGCGCCCCTGCCGGAACAGCGCGAGGAAGCCGTCCGGGGTCTGCGAGGAGAAGTAGATGCCGCCGGGCCCCCACGCGGGGGTGAAGTTGAGGCGCCGGCCGGCCGAGACCTGCGCGAGGTTCTCGCCGTCGCAGTCGACGGAGAAGATCTGCTTGCGCCCGTTGCCCGTGCGCCGCGCGAACGCGATGCGGGTGCCGAAAACCCCCGCGGTGCGCGTGTAGAGCAGGATGAGGTCGTTGGCGATGCGGTGCGCCAGCGCGCGGGGGCTGCCCGGGCCGTAGGTGCGCGTGAGCCGCGGGGCGCTCGGGTTGCCCGGCTCCCAGACCTTGAGCTCGATGCGGGTGGCGTCGCCGCTGCCCGTCACCGAGGCCTTCACGACGGCGGTGGCGCCGACGGTGGTCCATGAGGCCGGGGTGATGGCGAGGCCCTCGGCGTCGAGGTCGGCGGTGAACGATCTCGGGTCGAGCACCCGGAAGAGCGCGCTCAACCGCAGGTCGTTGGACACCACCGCGGACACGGCGTCGCCGCCCGCGCCGCGGAAGGCCGGGATGGCGACCGGCAGCAGCCGGGCCTCGAGGCCCTGCAGGGTGATGGTGAGCTCGCCGGGACCCGGGTTGGCCCGAGGGGTGGGAGGGAGGGGCTGCGCGTCGGAGAGCAGCGGGGGGAGCGCCGCGGCCGCTGTCGCCGCCGCGATGAGGATCCAGGGGAGCTGCCTTCGCATCGTCCGCGCAGTCTAGCGGACGCCGGGGGCGATGCGAAGCGCGACGCGCGCGGGGTCAGTGCCCGATGCGGTCGATGGGCACGCGCACGTTGATGTTCACGCCCGCGATGCTGGTGAGCTCCTCGGGCGTGAGGTCCGGCACCCGCGCGTGGGTGGTCGCGAGGCGCTGGGCCTGGCTGAGGATGTCGCCGTCGAGGGTCTCGTTGCCGGACGGCGTGTGCAGCTCGGCGAGCTCGATGACGCCGCTGGCGTCGAGGCGGATGCGGAACGTCACCGTGCGCGGCTCCGAGCCCGTGAGCGTCGCCGAGAGTCGGATGTTCTCGCGCAGGAAGCGGTCGATCTTCGTGCCGGCGCCGCGCGTCGCGAGGTTGGGGTCGGTGGTGTCGCCGTGGGCGCTGCCGCTCGGGTCGCCCGGCCCCGCGGCGGTTGGGTCGGCCGCGGCCTCGGCGGCCGCCATCTGCGCGATGCGATTGAGCTCCGCGAGGTCCTGGTTGCCCGATCCGCGGCGGGTGCGGCCGGTGATGGCGGCCATGTAGTCCTGCGCGCCGGCGTCTTGGGCGAGGGCCACGCGCGTGGGGTCGGCGGTGGGCGCGACCACCTGGGGCGCCTCGCGCTCGGCCCGGATGGGGACCTCGCGGTGCACCTGCCGCCGCGGGTCGAACACGCCGCCGCCCTGCTGCAGCAGGTGGGTCTCGAGCACCTGGTCTTCGCGCGGGTCGTGCGGGCGCTGGACGCTGATGTTCCCCTCGTCGCGACCGAGGCGCAGCGAGACCAGCACCACGAGCCCGTGCACCAGCGCCGCGGCGAGGATGCCCATCGCGACGCCGGGGGCGTCGTTGCCCTGCGAGCGCTCACGGAGCCGCAGCGGCGAAGGGGGCGGCGGGGTCGACGTGACCCCCACCGCGAAGGGGATCGAGGGGCGCGAGATGCCCGGCACGCTCGGGTCGCGCGTCGGAGGCGGGCGGTGGGTCGGCGGCGGCGTGGTCACGGTTCGCAGCTCCTCCCGCTCCGTCTACCAGAACCCTTGGACGCCGCGCGACCTTTGACAACGCTCTCTACGGAGGGGGTAGAACGAAACGTTGCACAAGGCATCCCCGACCAACCTCCTGTGTCACGGATTGTGGCTCTGTCTAATGCTTGTCTAGTCATGTTTCCCGAGAATGGCAGCATGGCACCGACATTGCTCAAACCTTGAGCAGCCCGACTGGAGTTGGGACGGAGGCTGAAAGTCATGATGCAGGTCGAGAGCGCGCAGGCTGAACGGATGGCGGGGTTGGTCGCGGTGAGCCCGGAGATCCGCAAGTCCGTCGAGGCGGCGTTCCGATCGTACGAGTCGCGGTTGTTCCACGCGGCGCTGCGGGTGACCCGCAACGAGGACGACGCCTGGGACGCGGTTCAGGAGGGCATGGTGAGCGCGCTGCGCCACGCCGAGCGCTTCCGCGGCGACGCCGCCGTGGCGAGCTGGATGTACAGCATCGTGGTGAACGCGGCGCTCTATCAGCGGCGGCGCGCGGCGGCGCGCAAGCGCGGCGTGGACAAGTACACCGAGCGGGTCTGGCCGGAGGCCGAGCAGTCCGTCGACACCTGCACCCAGCACCGTGACCCGGAGGCCTTCGTGATGGCGCGCATCGACCTGGGCCACGCGGCCGAGCACATCGCGCGGCTCCCCCGCGACAAGCGCGCGCTCGTCGAGCAGTCCATCGGCGGTGACTCGTGCGCGGAAATCGCGGAGGCCGCCGGTCAGCCCGTGGCCGCGGTGAAGAGCAAGCTGTGGCGCACCCGCTGCGCGCTCCGCGAGCAGATGGGCGTCGACGTCGCCGCCTGAGCGTCGAGCGCGCGGCGCCTACCGGCTGCTGAGGGGGTCGGTGACGATGCCGAGGCGCTCGACCCCGGCGGTGCGCATGGCCGCGAGCACCCGGACGACGATGCCGTAGGGGATGCTCTCGTCGGCCTGAACGTAGGCCTCGTGGTCGCGCTGCACGATCGCGTTGGCGCGCAGTTGCTCGGTGAGGCGCTCGAGGGTGGTGCGGTCCTGACCGATCCAGATTGCGATGGGCGACGCGAGGTTGGCGGCGTCTTCGTGACCGATGGTCACCCGGAGCTTGGTCTCGGAGTTGGGGAGCGCTGGGGCCTCGGCGTTGGGGAGGTCGACCCGGAGGCCCGCCTGCACCATCGGTGCGGTGACCATGAAGATGATGAGCAGCACGAGCATCACGTCCACCAGGGGGGTGACGTTGATCTCGCTCATCGGCCCGCCGCCGCTGTTGCTGGAGAACGACATCTCGACGCTACTTCAGGATGTGCCGGCGCACGATGTTGAGGAAGTCGTTGCCGAAGATGTCCATCTCCGTCGAGATGACCCGCAGGCGGCGCACGAAGTAGTTGTACGCGATGACCGCGGGATGGCGGCCACGAGGCCCACCGCGGTGGTGAAGAGAGCCTCGGCGATGCCGGGGCCCACGCGGTCGATGGTCGCCGTGTCACGCGACGCGGACAGCTGCATGAACGCGTGCATGATGCCGTAGACGGTGCCGAAGAGGCCGATGAAGGGCGCCGTGCTGCCGGTGGTCGCGAGGAAGGGCACCATGCTCTCGAGCACGGTGGTCTGCCGCGAGAAGGCGCGGCGCAGGGCCCGCTCGACGTTCTCGATGCCTGGCGCGTCGTCGCCCTCGTGCGCGGCCTTCACCCGCAGGAGCTCGTCGTAGCCCGCGCGAAACATCGCGGCGATGGGGCTGCGCGGTCGCTGCGAGGCGGCCTCGGCGGCCACGTTGAGCTGCCGGGTCTGCTCGAAGATCTGGAGGAAGGCCTCGTTCTCCGCGAAGGCACGGCGGAGGTAGAGCCACTTGTAGCCGATGATGTACCAGCAGCTGAGCGAGAAGATCAGCAGCAGCAGGACCACCATCTTCACGGGAAGGGTGGCCTGGGCGATGAGCTCATAGGAGCTGGGCATGTGCGCCTCGCCCCCGCCTGGTGACTGGTGCTGGAAGGTCACGAGAAAGCCGTAGATCACATGGTTCATCGGGGCGGGCATGGGCGTATCGCCCTACCGTCGCCCGTGTCAATCGCTGCGACGGGGTGACAGCGCGGGGGACGGGTTGCACAGTCCCCGCCCACAGACGCCATGAACGAACCGACGGTCCAGATCGCCCTGCCTGCCTTCTCGCGCTCGATGAAGACCCTGTCGGTGCTGCTCGGGGGACTGTGGATCGTCGCCGCCCTGGTCAGCCGCGCGCCCGACCCCGGCTCGGCGCCCGACCCGATGGGGCCCTTCACGGCGCTGGTGCTCATCCCCTCGCGCGTTGCGCACGGCGAGGTGTGGCGGCTCATCACCCACCCCCTGCTGCACGACCCGGCGAGCATCCAGTCGCTCATCATGACCGTGCTGACGCTGTGGTTCTTCGGCGGCGCCATGGAGGCCCGCTGGGGGCTGAGGCGCCTGCTCACCACGATGGCGGTGGCGTCGGTGGTCTCGGCCCTCGTGGTCATCGCCGTGGGCGCGGTGTTCACCCCCTTCTGGACCCAGCGGGCCTACGGTCCCGCCGCGGCGACGGCCATGCTCGCGGCCGCCTGGGGGATGTCCGAGGGCTCGCGCCCGACGTCGTTCATGGGCGTCGTGACGCTCACCGGGCGGCAGTTCACCGCGCTCACGGCGGTGCTCGTCGGCCTCGGGTTCTTCCTGGCGCGCAGCCCCGCGTCGGTGCTCGCGCTGGTCGGGCTGCTGGTCGGCGCCGTGCTGGGCAACGTGCCGGTGGGGCGGCCGCCGCGCGCCCGGAAGGACAGCGGCCCGAAGCTCCGGGTGATCAAGGGCGGCGTCGACCCCCGCGACCTCCCCAACTGACCGGCCACCCGCTCAGTCGTCGAGCGCCGCGCCGGGGTCGCGCTCGAGGTCGCCGCGCGCGATGGTGAACACCGACGCGCGCACCAGCGGCGGCAGGTCGTCGGTCTGGATGCGCGAGCCGCGCGCCGCGCCCACGGCGTGCGCGAGCGCGGCGTCGAGCTCGGGGAGCTCCCCCGGCCAGGCGTGGGCGCGCAGCGCGGCGAGGGCGTCGGGCGCGATGCCCAGCGGGCTGCGGTCGGCGCAGCGGCACGCGCGGTCGATGGCGGCGTAC
>CAIOSS010000085.1 GCA_903860995.1 uncultured delta proteobacterium
ACTGAGCGCAGCTCCGATCGCCCGCCCCGTGCTGACCACGGCATGTTCCGGCGCATCACGTCGCACCCGCCGTCGGGCGCTGCGGGTCGCGCGCAACACGGCCGCGGTCGAGCACGACGTCGACGCCCGTGTCCTGGGCCTGCCCGACGTCGCTCCAGAGAGCGTCGCGACGACCACGCGGCGCGTTGTCTCCCTCGCTGCCATGACGTTGACAGCCCCGCGCGTGTCGGGGTGCGTGATGGCTTCATGACGCCTGCCGAACGCAAGGCCCACGCGCTCATCACCCGCATCACGAGAATGTCGCCCAACCCGAGGCTACTTTGATGAATCCACGCCACCTTTCATTCTCAGGTCAGGATCTCTGGAGTCCGGCGAACTGAGAGATCAGCGCTGCGCGTCTCGCTCCCGGCGGTGCAGAGGGTGACGACGAAGAGCGCCACGAGCCAGAGGCGGCGACGGAACGCCCGCCCCGACCCGCTGCGGAAGTAGGCGTCGTCCGTCGGATCGACGTTGGCCGATCGTCGCGTGGGCGCGCTCCCACCCGCGATGCGGCGATTCGTGGATCACATGAGCGCGAGGGTCCTGTCGGCGAGAGGATCGCGGCGTGGCGTGGCGTGGGCTCGAAGCGGGGTGACAGCGTCCGCGATGCGGTGAGCGGGACGTTGGGAACCGGAGCGCCGACGTGGGGCTTGCCTCGGTTCAAACCAGAAGGCTCCGTCGAGTGGCACGGCCTGACCTGGGAGTGGGGTTGGTGGGTAAACCTCCCGCTGCCAGAACAGGCCGTGCGATTCAAGACCCCGGGAGATCTCCGCTTACCCCCACCGCACGAGGTTCTACGCGTGGCCGAGAAATCCGAGCCTACGGCAACGACGCGACGACCTCGCGCAGCCGCCCGCTGCGATCGCCTGCAGCGAGGGTGGGCAGCTCCGCGGGCGCCGGGCCGGCCACCACCACCACCGCCGAGCCCTTGCGCGCCGCCGCAAAGGTAGCCGTGGTGAAGGCCTCATCGCCGACCCCCGGCACCGCCGTGGGCCCAGGTCCCCGGAACCGCTGGAGCGCCGCACGGGCGGCCTCCGCCGAGCCGCGGCTGAGGACCGCTACCCGGTACCTCTGACCATTGGCGGTCCGATAGTGGCCGACCCACCCTGCGCCCGTCTGGTCGACGCCGAGGATGTTGTTGGCCAGATAGGTCGCACCGCCCCAGACCAGCCCCTCGGTCGGAAGAATCCGGGCCTCGGACGGCGCCGACGTCTCGCCGGGAATGGCCGCCGCGACGCGGGCGGCGAGCGCCGGGAGGATGTCCCGAGCCGACCCTGCGAGGGCAGCCTCATCGGGCTCTTCGGACTCGTCGGCGAGGTTCAACTGCACCAGGTACTGACCGCGCCAGAACACGAGCTGACTGGTGCCGAGAAAGCCTCCCCCGCCCTGGGCGACCCCGTTGGACTGCATCGACGCCGGGTCGCGAGAGTCGCTCAACAACATCGAGTACTGCCCGAAGGCTCCGAGCACCGAACCCATATCGTAGACCTCCGCGCTCACCACAAGCTGGGTGCCAGTCTTCCGATACTCGGTGCGCGCAAACTGCCGCACCCCGTAGCCCACATACTTCTCCGCAGCACCATCCATGATCTGGAAGAGCTCTGAGGCGCTCGCGAGGCGCACGCTACCGGATTGCGTCCATCCGGGCACCGCCGCGCCCTGGGGGAGAAACCGGGAGGTCTCGCGAAAGGCTTCCGGCCCCGCAGGTGGGTCGATGGAGGCAGCGGGCGGCGCGCCGGACGGAGCGCGCGCCGTCGCGGGGGCGGCAACCGGCGAGGCGGTCGGGGGAGCAGGGCGCCGCGCGGGCGGTGCACGCCGACAAGCGGCGGCCACCGTGAGGATCAGAACGAGGGGAGTACGGTTCATCGCCCTCGGGTGATACGGGGGGCGTCGATGAACCCGCAAGCGATCGCTCCGCCCTGGTCGTCGAAGCGCCCACCCGGGCCGCCATCCACGCCGCTGTCGGGGCTTCAGGGTGGGGTCCGCAAGGATTGCGGGGTCACGCAAATGGCTTCCGGTGAGGGGCCGCGAGGCGGGAATTTCCTGTGTGTTTTCCAGCAACAGGGTGGAAGGGCATATCCGTTGCAGACCCATCGACTCGTGACGCGTCGCGACCACCGCTCCGGATTCACGCTGCTCGAGCTGATGATCGTCGTGGTGATCATCGGCATCGTGACGGCGCTCGCGCTGCCGGGCGTGGCGCAGGCCTCCCGCGAGCGCAGGGTCCAGCAGGCCGCCGTGACCATCCTCGACATTGCCCGCGAGGTGCGCAGCCGCGCGATGTACCGCGGGCGCGCCCAGACGCTCGTGATCACCCAGGTCGGGGTCGCCCTCCAGCTCGACGCCTACGAGGGCAGCTCGTCGTCATGTCGGCTGTCCAACTTCGGCGCGGGCTCGCTCGATCCCACCCAGCGCGTCGCCAACCTCGACCTGACCGAGGCGCGCTTCGTCCGCGACAACCTCGGCGCCACCATCGCGCTCCCGTCGGCGACCACCTATCTTCAGATCTGCTACACGCCCCTCGGCGCAGCATTCTTCTCGACGTCCCCGATCGTCACGGCGAGCCAGGCGTGGAGCAACGACACGAGCGTTCTGGGCTTGGGTGGCGTCTTCCAGATCAACGTGTTCCAGACCACCGGCGGGGCCACCCGGCGAATCCTGATCCCCCTCGGGGGCATGCCGAGGATGCGGACATGAGAATTACCCGCACCGCGCAGGCGGGCTACACGATGGTCGAGGTGCTCGCGGCGATGGCCGTGCTGGGTACTGGTCTGCTTGGGATCATCGCGATGCAGAGCACCGCTGTGAACGCCAACCAGCGTGCCCAGGAGATCACGATGGCGACCAACCTCGCGCGTCGTTGGCAGGATCGCCTCCGTCGGGACTCCTATCAATGGACGTCGCCATCGCAGACGAACCCGGTGAGCAACCTCCCCGCGACCTGGTACCTCGCGCGCCTCGGGACGAGCGTCACCACGGACTGGTACGTCCCCGATCCACCGTCGGCGACCGTCGCGGGACTCACCGAGACCGCGGCCTTTGACTACTTCGGCAACGACGTCCCCACGCTGGGTGCCAACGCCTACTACTGCACGCAGGTCCGGCTCACGTCGCTCATCCCCAACCAGCTCATCCGCGCCGAGGTG
>CAIOSS010000086.1 GCA_903860995.1 uncultured delta proteobacterium
GAGCATCGCGTCGGGCTGGGCGTTGGAGTCGAGCTGGAGCGCGCGCACCATCGACTCGACGCCGGCGGTGGTGTTCTGCTGGCCGCCCACCTGCACGATGCCGATGGCCATGTGCACCCGCGCGGTCATCGCCGGCGAGCAGCCGCTGTTGGCACAGGTGCGGACGGCGTTCTGGAGGCGCTCCAGCGAGCGGTCGATCTCGAGGTTCTGGTACTCCTCCACGGCGTCGGTGATGAGCGAGCGCGCGGCGCGGTCGCGGGGACCCTGCTGCGCGAGCGCGGTCGTGGGGAGAATCACCAGGGCGGCCAGGAAGACTGCGGTCCGTTGCCAGATCATGCTTTGCTCGTTGGGTTGACCAGAGGGATCGCCGCGGAAAACCCGGAGACATCCCCGTCGGCGATCGGGCGGCAGCATCCTACACGGTTTCGCCCTGGCGCCAACGACCCTGCACGGTCGGCCGGGCGCGCGCCGTGATCAGCGTACGAAGCGGCCGTCGAGGTCGATCTCGTTGAGCTCGACGCGCCGGTTGACCGCGCGGCCCTCGAGCGTGGTGTTGCTCTCCAGCGGCTGCCGCGGCCCATATCCCCGCGACGTCAGCCGCGAGGGGTCGATGCCGTGCCCCAGGAGGTACGTGCGCACGGTGACCGCGCGCGCCGCGGAGAGGCGCTCGTTGTGCGCGCGGGCTCCCTCGCTGGAGGTGTGCCCGCCGACCTCGTAGCGCAGCGCGCGGTTCTGCGTCTGCCCGAGGTACTGCACCACCTCGTCGAGGGTGACCGCGGCGCCGGGGCGCAGCGTCGCGCGGTTGAGGTCGAACTCCACCCGGAAGCGCACCCCGTGCTGGGTAATCTGGAGGTGCTCGAAGACCCGCGGGCAGCCGTGGTTGTCCACAGGCCCCAGCTCGTTGGGGCACTGGTCCTGGAGGTCGGCCAGGGTGTCCTGGTCGTTGTCGAGGTCGGGGCAGCCGTCGGGGTCGTTGAAGCCGTCGGGGTCTTCGGGCTCGTTGCGACAGTTGTCGGTCGCGTCGGGCACGCCGTCGGCGTCATTGTCGAGGTCGGGGCAGCCGTCCTCGTCGAGGTACTGGTCCCGGTCTTCGGGCTCGATGGGGCAGCCGTCGCGCGAGTCCGCAAGGCCGTCGCCGTCGGTGTCCGGGTCGTCGGGGCAGCCGTCCTCGTCCTGGAAGGCGTTCCAGGTCTCGGGCACGTCGGGGCACTGGTCGTCGGGGTCGAGGTACCCGTCGCCGTCGCGGTCGCCCACCGCGGGCGCCTGCGGCAGGCAGTGGTCGGAGGGTGACATCCGCTGCGCCGCGCGGGCGTTGAGGTCGGCCTCGGTGAAGTGCTCCTCGGCGCGCCGGAGGTGGCCCTCGTCGAGCTCGCGCTCGGCGAACTCCACGTGCGCGCGCCCCACCGCGAGCTCGCGCGGCGCGCAGGCCCGCGCCCCGCTGCGCTCGGCCTGGGTGAGCAGGGTGCGGGTGGCGTCGAGCCGGCCCTCGAGCCCCGACACCGCGGCGCACCCCATGAGGCAGGTGAGCGCGAGGGAGAGCGGCCGGAGGTCAGCGCGGCGCCGCATGGCCTCGGCCCCGGGCGATGTCTCGGGCGCGGTTGCCGTAGTCCTCGGCGACCGATGCCATGTCCACGGCGTCCTGGTACTCCGCGGTGCCCGCGAACTCCTGGGCCTTGCGCAGGTGCTCGAGCGCGAAGTGGTATTCGTAGGTCGCCTGCTGCGGCGCCCCCGCCTGGCGGGCCTCCTCCACGGCGTGCTGCGCCCCGGAGAGGTTGACCATGTACAACACCGGGCCGCACCCGCTGGCGGTAACGGCGAAGGAGAGACACCCGACGATCACGGCGATCCGAAGCACCGCGCGCACGCTACCCCGGCGAAACAAACAGGGTCAACGCCGCGCTGCCGCCGACCGGCGGAAACTCCCATCGCGCGCGTCGTCTTCTGCTATGTCGCGCTGTCGGATGGAGCGCGGAACCTGGATCGCCTGTGTTGGTCCCATCGGCGTCGGCAAGAGCACGCTGGCGGCCGTGGTGGCGCGCCGCACCGGGGCGCTGTTCGTGCCCGAGCGCTTCGGCGACAACGCCTTCCTCGAGCGCTTCTACGGCCCCGACGGCATCAAGCGCTGGGGCTTCCAGACGGAGGTGTCGTTCCTCACGCAGCGGGTCGACCAGGTGCGCGAGATCGAGGCGCTGCTCGCCGTCGGCCGCTCGGTGGTCACCGACTTCACCCCGCAGCAGAACCTCATCTTCGCCCGCATCACCGTCGACCCGCTGGAGTTCTGCCTCTACGAGCAGCTCTACGACCGCCTCTTCGGCGCCCTGCCGCGGCCCGACCGCCTGATCTGCCTCGACGCCGACCTGCGCACCATCCTCCGGCGCATCCGCAGCCGCGCGCGCTCGATGGAGTCGGGCATCCCCCCGGCCTACATCCGCAAGCTCCGCGCGGGCTACCTCACCTGGCACGACACCCCGCCCGCGCCCACCCTCTGGATCGACACCTCGAAGATGCCCATTCCGAGCGACCTCGTGGCCCGCGCCGCGGCCCTCGACGCCGTGATGCACTCGCTCGATCCCGAGACCCGCCGCGCCCTCTTCGGCCGCGAAGGCTGAAGTGGCACCCCCGGAAAAATCGCTCGCTGCCCTACAGGAGCAGAGCGGGGCGACGATGAAGCCATTGACTCCACTGGCTGCGACCGCCGCGCCCCCCATCGTCGACCACATCGCCGCGGTCTGCGCGCAGGCGCAGCTCACGCCCGACGCGACGCTGGCGGCGCTCGGGGCCGACTGCGCCCGCGCGCGTCGCGAGCAGGCGGGGGTCGGCCTCGCGGCGCTGATCTACGGGGCGGCCCTGCTACAGGCGGGCGAC
>CAIOSS010000087.1 GCA_903860995.1 uncultured delta proteobacterium
GCACGGCCGCCCTCTCTTGACCTTGAAATTCTGAAGTGTTCACGCCTCGCGTTAATGGCTAGCTACAGCGTGAATCTGTCTGTCCTGCTGCATGCAGTCAAGTGTGTTGCTTGGCGGACGATTATTGACCGAGTTGTTGGGCGGGCAGGGCTTCCCGATGGCGGAGTCGATCCAGCACTGCAAGGACGCGGTCGAGAGCGGCTACTGGCCGCTCTACCGCTACAACCCGCTGCAGATCGAGGGCGGCAACAACCCGTTCCAGCTCGACAGCAAGAAGATCACGGGCGACCTCTTCAAGTTCCTCGCCCACGAGAACCGCTTCGCGGCCATCATGCGCCGCAACCCGATCCACGCCAAGAAGCACCAGGAACGCCTCCACCAGCAGCTCGACGACCGCACCCGCGCCCTCAACGTGCTCGGGCTGGACGAGCTCCCCACGGCGCTCAACGCCGCGGCCCCGTCGCAGTCGATCACGGTGCTCTTCGGGTCGGAGACGGGCAACGCCGAGGAGCAGGCCAAGTCGCTCGCGACGGGCATCAAGGCGCGCGGCCTGAGCGCCACCCTCTCGAGCCTCAACGACTTCGAGTTCGACGAGCTGCCCAAGCAGAGCACCGTCTGCATCGTCATCTCCACGTGCGGGCAGGGCGAGTTCCCCTCCAACTCGCACCAGTTCTGGAAGAAGCTGCAGGACCCGACGCTGCCCATGTCGTTCCTCGACGGCGTCAAGTACAGCGTCTTCGGCCTGGGCGACTCCACCTACTCCCTCTTCTGCGTCGCGGCGGAGGCCATCGACGTGCGCATGCAGGAGCTCGGCGCGACGCGCATCCTCAACCGCGGCATCGGCGACGACCGCGACGAGGACCGCTTCTACACGGGCTGGGACAACTGGACCCCCCAGCTCTGGAAGGCGCTCCACGCGCCGGACAAGCCCCTCGTCCGCGTCATCCCCAAGCCCGCCTTCAAGATCGACTACTCCCCGGGCGAGGCCGCGCCGGCCGTGCCCAACGAGGCCATCGTCCCGCCCGGCGCGACGCCGCTGATCCTGACGGAGAACACGCTGCTGACGCCCGAGAACTACGACCGCGACATCCGGCACTACGTGTTCAAGATCAAGGACACGAGCCTGACATACCGCGTGGGCGACGTGCTGGCCATCTGGCCGCGCAACCACGCGGACCAGGTGGACGCCTTCTGCAAGATGTACGGCCTCGACCCCACGCAGGAGCTGCGCATCGTCGCGGGCCCGGAGGCGCGCAACCCGATCCCCGAGGAGCTCAACGTGCGCCAGCTGTTCCAGTGCGTGCTCGACATCTTCGGCAAGCCGAACCGCGTCTTCTTCGACAACCTCGCGCTCTACGCGACGGACAAGGCGGAGCAGGCGCGGCTGGAGCACATGACGTCGGAGGACCCCGAGGGCAAGGCCCTCTACCGCGAGCTCACGCACGACATGGTGAACCACGCCGACGTGCTGCGCATGTTCCCCTCGGCGCGCCCGCCCCTCGAGCAGCTCATCAACATGATCCCGCCCATCAAGCCGCGCTCCTACTCCATCGCGTCGGCGCCCAACATGCACCCCGACGAGATCGAGCTGTGCATCGTGGCGGTGGACTGGGAGGTGCCGTCGACCAAGGAGCAGCGCTTCGGCCAGACGACGAGCTACCTCAAGACGACCAAGGCCGGTGACACCATCATGTGCGC